>CAZGWS010000156.1:0-7569 GCA_964528805.1 uncultured Lentimicrobiaceae bacterium
ACAAATATTATGCAACTGCCTGAGTAGCAATTAACAGGTCAGGATGTCTGAAATTACAATCAGCTTCTACTTCCTTTACTTGCCAATTGTCTTCTAAATTTAGCAATAAATCAAAAAATTGATGTGTGAACATTCCATAACAATTTTACGTAATCATATTTCATCACTAAAAGACGGAGGTTTTTTCCTATTTTTTTACAAAAAATCAAGCAGCTAACCTCTCAGCCTCTTGCCAATAATATTACTTATTTCATCAATTGCGATACGATCCTGTTTCATGGTATCACGTTCACGGATGGTAACGGTATTATCTTCAAGTGTTTGATGATCAACGGTTACACAATATGGTGTTCCAATGGCATCGTGGCGACGATAACGTTTCCCGATGGCATCTTTTTCTTCATAAAAGCACATGTAGTCAATTTTTAGTTTGTTCATAATCACACGTGCTTTTTCGGGTAACCCGTCTTTTTTAGTTAAAGGAAAAATGGCCACTTTGTAAGGAGCAAGAATGGCAGGGAGCTTAAGTACCACCCTTGATGTACCGCCTTCGAGTTGCTCTTCGGTATATGAGTTGCTCATTACGGCAAGGAACATACGATCTAATCCAATTGAAGTTTCAACAACATAAGGAACGTAACTTTCATTTATCTCAGGATCATGATAACGTAATTTCTTACCTGAGAATTTTTCATGAGCACTAAGGTCGAAATCGGTTCTTGAGTGAATTCCTTCAAGTTCTTTAAAGCCAAAAGGAAATTCAAATTCAATATCAGCGGCAGCGTTGGCGTAGTGTGCCAGCTTATCATGATCATGAAAGCGAAATTTTGCTGCCGGAATGCCAAGCGACAAATGCCACTTCATTCGTTGGTCTTTCCAATATTCGTACCATTTCATTTCTTCTCCCGGGCGTACAAAAAACTGCATTTCCATTTGTTCAAACTCTCGCATGCGGAAAATAAACTGTCGTGCGACTATCTCGTTTCTAAAGGCCTTACCTGTTTGTGCAATACCAAACGGAATTTTCATCCTACCTGTTTTTTGCACATTAAGATAATTTACAAAAATCCCCTGAGCAGTTTCAGGGCGTAAAAATATCTCGGTAGCACCTTCGGCAACTGATCCTATATTTGTTGAAAACATCAGGTTAAACTGCCTCACCTCTGTCCAGTTTTTCGATCCCGAAACAGGACATACAATACCTAAGTCGTCGATAAGTTGTTTTATTGCGGCCATATCATTACTGTCCATGGCAGGATACAGCCGTTGTTTTGCGTCATTTATTATTGCATTATTTGCAATAACACGCAGATTTGTTTCTATAAACTGCTGTTCGTCAAAACTTTCGCCGAAGCGTTTTTTCGCTTTAGCTACCTCTTTAGTTATTTTAGCTTCAATTTTTGTTATATAGTCTTCAACAAGCACATCAGCACGGTAGCGTTTTTTGGAGTCTTTATTGTCGATCATAGGATCGTTAAAAGCATCCACATGTCCCGAAGCTTTCCAAATGGTAGGGTGCATAAATATTGCGGTATCAATTCCCACAATGTTCTCATGCATTTGTACCATGGCTTTCCACCAATACTCACGTATATTTTTCTTTAACTCCACTCCATTTTGAGCATAGTCGTAAACGGCACTCAGTCCGTCATAAATCTCGCTCGACTGAAATACAAAGCCATACTCTTTTGCATGCGCTAATATTTTTTTAAACAGATTATCGTTATTTGCCATGTATTTTTATTTAATATCAAATTTCAATTAATGTTAATTTATCAATTGATTTATATTGTTTTGTTAGTTTGTAAAAAAGTCGAGTACATTTCCAAATGTACTTGAACTGCGTTTATAAAACTCGGTATATCCGCAATTTGTACACGATATTGTAGTAAATTTTTTGTTTTGCACGTCAAACATTTTTGAAAACACACCTCCTGTTGCTCTCATTTCATCAGCAATATACTGCTTGTTTCCACATTTAGGACAAACGTATTGTTTCTTTTGCATAATCAATAAATATTAGGCTCCCAATGTAGCTACCATTATTGCTTTTATTGTATGCAGGCGATTTTCAGCTTCGTCAAAAACCAAAGAGGCGGGTGATTCAAAAACGTCGTCAGTAACTTCCATTGCATCAATACCAAATTTCTGATAAATTTCTTCACCAATTATTGTATTTCGGTTATGGAATGCGGGCAGACAATGTAAGAATTTTGTATGTGGATTTCCTGTCAAAGCCATCATATTGGCATTTACCTGATATGGCAACATCATTGCAATTCTTTCTTTCCAAACATCATCGGGTTCTCCCATACTTACCCAAACATCAGTATAAATAAAATCAACACCTTTAACGCCATCTGCTACACTTTCGGTTAGGGTAATTGTGGCACCTGTTTGCTTTGCAATTTCGTTACATTGGGCAACTAAATTTGTATCGGGCCACATTTGCTTTGGTGCAACAGCTCTGAAATCCATTCCCATTTTAGCAGCACCAATCATAAGAGAATTACCCATATTATTTCGTGCATCGCCGGCAAAGGCAAAGCTAACCTGATGCAGGGGCTTGTCGGAGTGTTCCATCATTGTTAAAAAATCAGCAAGTATTTGGGTTGGATGGTATTCGTTGGTAAGACCATTCCAAACAGGTACGCCGGCATATTTACCAAGTTCTTCAACAATATCCTGTCCAAAGCCTCGGTATTCAATGCCATCATACATACGCCCAAGTACGCGAGCAGTATCTTTCATAGTTTCTTTTTTGCCAATTTGAGTACCTGTAGGTCCAAGATAAGTAACCCTTGCTCCCTGGTCGAGTGCTCCTGTTTCAAAAGCACATCTTGTACGTGTGGAAGCTTTCTCAAAAATCAATGCAATATTTTTATTGGCAAGGGTTTGTTGCTCGGTACCGGCGTATTTTGCTTTTTTTAAATCAACACTAAGGTCGAGTAAAAATTTTATCTCTTTAGGAGTAAAGTCTAACAATTTCAAGAAGTTCCTATTTCTTAAGTTGAATGCCATATCAGTAATTTTTAATGATTAATAATAAATAGTTTATTATAAAATATGTTAGGCAAAAGTAAATAAAATAAGAGTAGGCAACTTGTTTTTTATTTGCTGTATTAAATATTTAAAACCATTTAAGGCTGGCTGTTATTTAGCTTCTAATTAATTGCTTTTATACATTACAAACTTAATTTTCAACACATAAAAGTAATACTTTTGCCGTTAGTTAATATCAATTAAAATCAGTTCACACCTACATTAGTACAATGATAATTATTGACGACGTATTAGTTTCTGATGAAATAAAAAAAATACATTTTACTTGTAATTTACACGCATGCAAAGGCGATTGCTGTGTTGATGGCGATGCCGGAGCTCCACTTGAAGAGGAGGAGATATCCATACTTGAGGATAATCTTATTGATATAATTCCCTATATGGTTGATGAAGGAATTAAAGTGGTTAAAAAAGATGGTGTATTTATGTACGATATTGATGGAGAATATGTTACGCCGTTAGTTAATGATGAGGAATGCGCTTTTGTTTACACAGAAAAAGGAATTAGTTACTGTGCTATTGAAAAAGCATACTTAGAGGGAAAGGTATCATTTCAGAAACCAATTTCGTGCCATCTTTATCCTATTAGATTAACTTATGTGGGGCAGTCGATTGCTGTTAATTACAGTGAGTGGTATATTTGTGCACCTGCCTTGTTTAATGGGAGTAAACTCGGAATGCCATTGTACAAATACCTTAAACAACCTCTTATTAGAAAGTTTGGTGCGTACTGGTATAATAAGCTTGTGGTTGAGCTTGAAAAATCTTAAAGTATTTATTTAAAGTATCCCGAAAACATTAGTGCAAACAGACTGCGAAAAATTGATTGAGAAATTGTATGATGTTGCCTCGGTAATTGTTATCTCCCATTCTTTCCAATTTCCATCGTAATAAGTACCCAGCACGTATGTGTTACCAAAAGTTACATTACAAATTTGAGCAACTCCGTTTTTCATAGGCGTCCACCTCCAGCAAGAAGCAGCATCAACGGGGCGTATCCACAACCCAAATGATGGTAGTATTAATACATTTGTATCTGAAGTGCATAATCCACTAAAATTTGCTGTCATTGATAATGATGCAGGCGGGGCATCATCCGCTATGGGTAACTCTACTACTTGTTGAGAACACATTTCATCTATTAATAATGGATTAACAGATGCATCAACATAGCAGTAATTGCATGCATCGCCTTGTCCCCAATCAATATAAATTGGAGTATTCCCTGTTGAAAACGGAATATCTGCATCCTCACTTGAGTTCACCACAACTGCTATGCTCGAAACAAATGTGTTGTCTGCCTGCTTACGAACTATACCGTTAACAGCAACTGAAGTACATTGTGAACAGTAGCCTGATAACTTAAATTTAGCTCCATTATTACAATTATTATCCTCAAACCAACTAAAATTTGCATAGTTTAAATTTGTTGTCTTTATGGTAGAGTATAGTCCGTTATACACAGTATCGGTTATTTTCACCCAACTATTAAACACCCATGAACCTGTATCGGCCAAGTAGGAATAATAGGGAACCGAATCGCCAATAATTACATTAGCCTCGGTAATGGGGTTATAGCTTTCGCCGGAAACTAACATGCTTAACTTAATGCTATCATTTTCAACAATTGATGCTTTATGCCAGTCGCTATCGTAAATACTAATAGCCACAGCACCGGCTGTAAAAAACACACCGGTAGTAATAGTGCCATTGTTTAAAGTGCTGGCAACCAAACCTCCCGGAAATGCTGCCAATGAAGCATCTTCTTTACTGTTAAAATAGGCTAAAGTAATATTTAACTTTCCGGCAAGGTTTGTGCTATCACCATACATTAATTTAATTCCGGCCGGAATTGTAAGTAAAACTTCATTGTTTTGTGTGCTAATATTAATATCTTCTTTGATAACCCCATTTATCAAAGTGCCAACGCCATATGATTGTTTAACTGCCACACCCGGTGGAGGATCGTCAATATTTACCATAAAAATTGTTAGCATATAATTACCTTCATTTGTAATAACTATTTCTTTTTGTGCTGTAAAATACTGCTGTAAGTGTGCGATAATAGTAAACATAACTGGTGATGTTATATCGGGAATAAACTCTGCATTGTGAATAAGTCCAAAAGTTATTGTGCCATTTTTGGTAATGTATTCGTCTTTTTGAAAACCAATAATATCGGCAACAGCCTCCTTCGATTTACCCACTATCTGAACCTTTAGAAGCTCACCCTCGCTTGGAATTATAAGCTCGTTTGTGTTTGCATCAACAAATTTAACATAGATGCTTGTTTTAAGTAAATCATAAGTAATTGTGTCTTTGCCATTTTGATTTCCATTGGGGTTTGACACCTTCTTACACGAGGAAAATCCAAAGTATAATAGAAAAAAAACAGATGATATAAAAAACAGAGTTATAGTGCTATTTGCTGGTTTCATGCTAACATAATTTAAATCGATACAATACAAAGATAGAGATATAAGTCATACCTGTTGAATTTTTATTACTTTAGTCTGCGATTTTATACAAAAATATTGCCATATATGAATTTACGTGCAATTTTTAGCATCATTATTTTAGCATCCATATTAGCATCTTGTGATGTTGCGCCTCAAAAAAATAGCAATTTAAATTATCAAAGAAATACCATTACCAAAAATGCTGTTATTGACAGCATTATTAAAAGGAAGAAACTAAGGGCGGCTACTGATTACGGATCTGTAAGCTATTTGGTGTATCGGGGTGAACCTATTGGTTATCAATACGAACTGCTTAAAGATTTCACAAAATATTTAGGTGTTGATTTAGAACTTGTTATTGTTAGTGATATGCATAAAAGTATCGAAATGCTAAACAGCAACAAAATCGACTTACTTGCAATGGGACTTACAGTTACATCAGACCGTAACAAGAAGTTTTCATTTACGCTGCCCATAATGACGACTCGGCAGGTGCTTGTTCAGCGAAAGCCTGAAGGTTATACGAGAATGAAAACTGCTGACGAAATTGAATCGCATTTACTCAGAAATACACTAAATCTTGCAGGGTTAAAGATACATGTTCAAAAAGGGACAATCTTTGCCGGCCAACTTAAAACCTTAAGTGATGCTATTGCAGATAGTATTTTTATTATTAATGATGACAGAGAAGTGGAGGAGTTGATAGCTGCGGTAGCAAATAATGAAATTGATTATACTGTTGCTGATGAACATGTAGCACTCGTTAATGCACGATACTTTAGAAATATTGACGTAAAAACACCTCTTAGTTTTCCTCAAAAAATTGCTTGGGCAGCAAAAAAAGGACAAACAGGTTTAACCGACACAATTAATTCGTGGCTTACTATTTTTAATCACAGTTTAAGATCACGATTACTTTACAATAAATACTTTAAGAATATTAGATCAAAAAAGATTGTAGTCAGTCAATATAATTCATATTCCGGGGGGCAATTATCACCTTATGATGATGAGATAAAATCGGCAGCTAAAATTATTGGTTGGGACTGGAGGCTACTAGCTTCCCTTGTATATCAGGAATCAGAATTTAAACCAAATGTACGATCGTGGGTGGGTGCATACGGGCTTATGCAACTAATGCCATCTGTACTTAAAAAGTATGGTCTCGACAGCACATCGGTAGATCCAACGAGCCAATTGATAGCGGGGGTAAGACATCTCAAGTATATTAAAAAACAACTACCTCCGGAGATTACCGATTCGGTAGAACAGATTAAATTTGTTCTTGCATCGTATAACTGCGGTCTGGGGCATGTGTTAGATGCAAGACGATTGGCAAAAAAACACAATAAAAATCAGAATATATGGACAAATAATGTTGATAGTTGTATTTTAAATTTATCAGAAAAAGAATATTACCACGATCCTGAAGTTTATAATGGCTATGTGCGCGGAGGTGAAACTTTTAACTTTGTAGAAGAAATAATGGGAAGGTATAATATTTACAACAAGTTAATTAAGCCGTAATTAGTTTAAAATCTATATTATAGCTTACAACAATATATTGAAAAAATGCGGTTAAATTTAAGCTGACAGCAACTATTTATCTTTAGTATCGTCGTTTTCACTTTTCTTAGTATCCTTGTCGGCATCATCAGCTATACCCTCTTTAAATTCCTTAATTCCTTTACCCATGCCGCGCATAAGCTCTGGAATTTTTTTTCCACCAAATAAGAGCAATATTACCACCACAATAATAATAATTTCAGGTGTACCAATCCAGCCTGCATATTGTTCAAAAATTACACTTCCTAATAATCCCATCTTTACGTTCTTTTGGTTTATATGGCAAAAGTAATACAAATAATAATGTAAATCTTGTTGCTTAGCAACTAACAACTGCTTACATTTGTCATCAATAAAAAAAATAAAACCATTTCGATGAAAAATAAATTACTATTTACTACAATTATTTTGCTTTTTTTCAGCAGCATTACAATAGCTCAAACAAAACCCGATTACCGTAAATTACATTATTTGTCGGAAG
>CAZGWS010000157.1:0-7553 GCA_964528805.1 uncultured Lentimicrobiaceae bacterium
ATTGACTTTATTACAAGGCTCAAGCCACTAACCAACAACAAAACACTCACCACTTGATTAAATCGGTAATAATTGGTCTCTGACACTGAGGGATCTTATTTTTGAAAAGCATAAAATATAACTTCATAGTTTTTTACGACTAAATAGCCTAGGACTTCTGCACAAGGTTTTTTCTTATCCCAATGAGGTTTGCAAAGATTATATTCCCACACTACCTGAGCCCCCGTCGAATAAATGCTTAGTGCTGCATACGCCGTTGGCGTTTAGATTTTCTTTAGTATTGGTAATATCCGATACAATATTGTACAACTTAAATACCGGCAAGCGACATGGTGAACGTTTCTCATCTTGGCAAAGCTCTTTTGGAATACCTGTCCCATATTCAGGGAGTGAATTTTTAATTTTAAGTGCATATTCAACATCATTACCAAATGAAATTTTAGGTAACATAATAATAAACAGTAAAAAGCAAAGTGATTTCATTATATTTATCTTGGCTTAAGTAGGGTGAGTGAGAGATCTATATTAGCAAATAATGTGCTCTGCCCCCCATTTATTCATTGGTCTCTGACACCATTTATTCATTTACCAAATACGATCATATTTATCAATAATATCCGAAGATCGTGTTATCCCATATTTTTTAGCATGATTATATAACGATATCGAATATCCTTTTCCATCCCTGACAATTCTATCCTGTTCATAAAGAACCGCGAGATTAAATATAGCTTTAAGATTATTTTGCCTACGTGATTTGAGAATCCAATGGTGTGCTAATTTATCATTTTGTTTTAAACCAACACCATTTGCATACATACAACCAAGTTTATTTTGCGCATGAGAATCTCCAGCTTTAGCGGCAATGGTTAACCAGACAGCTGCTTGCGCATAGTCTTTTTTAACACTGATACCTTGCATATAATGATTAGCAACAGACGCTGCATTTTTTAAGTGACCAGCATCAACTGAAGCGATACGCCAATATAATGATTTTCCAATATCTTTTTTAACACCTTTTCCAAAATCGTAATGCCAGGCGAGCCAGCTATAAGCAGAACTAAAACCTGCATTTGCTGCAGCCAAAGTATGTTTGTAGCTGGTCTCTAGATTTATGTCACCGCCATAATTAAACCGATACAACATACCTAAATAGTAGTTAGCGATCATATTTTTACTGTTTGCAGCAGCTAGACCACATGTGCTGCGAGCATTATCGTATTCCTTTGACTCATAGGCACGACGACATTCTTGCTCCAAAAATTTTTTTCCATCTTTTATTTCAATGTTTTTACCTAAGCCATGTCCAGCGAGGAATTTTTGATTAATAAGATACGTTGCATAATGTTCTTTATAAAACTGAGGTACATCCTGATCAGCACAAACATACAAAACCTTAAACTTTTTATTGTTACGATAACTCAGCAAGACTTGTTGTTTATTGTCGTACAAATATTTAATTTTTTCAGAATAATATAATTCTAAGGATTTATTATTTCGTTTTACTATAGGTATAACAATTGGGTGATATCGTGTAAATATCCGGAATAAATTATTATGTACCAAATCAACACGTTCAAAATTATTACTACAATCCCAATAGCTAGATAACCAGTTATCAAAAATCGCATCATCAAAATCAGCGCTAAGATTATGTAATTCATCAGGGCTAGATATTCTTTTGTCGTGGATATTGGGTGATATCCATTTATTTTTCTTATCTACCTTAGAAATTTTTGTGTGATATTTTGTTTTGGAAACCTCGTTCAATGAAAGTTTATGCCCATATGGTGACTTATCGGTAAAGGTAACATGGCCAGAAGAAGAAACCTCACGATAAATCGTTGCATTGGTGTTAGTTGATGCAACCAATATTATAAATAGTAATAATAGGGAAGAATAATTTTTCATATATGCATTTTTAAGAAAATAATTAAATCACTCCGACCCCTTTAATTGCTTTAATTGACCTTAAATATTAGGGACATGAATTAATTCATGCCCCCAGTCATTTTTTTAAGTTATTTTATCTACTCAACTTTCTCAATATATTTACATCCCTTAAATATATATGAACCATTACCTTTATCATCGAAACAATCTTTAAATGGTACTTCCTTGTACCATTCTGAGTCGTAGCCCAATTGTTTCTGTTCTTCCTCTGTCTTAGTCTTTGATAATCTAGTAAAAACTGAACCATGTACTTTTAACTTGCCGTATCTTGAGTGAGACTTATTAATATATTTGGCTAAAATATCGCTTCTTGATGCCTTCGCATACTTTAAATCCCCATTTTGAGCATTATGTACAAATGCCAATGGGTTTGCGAAAACACTTGCATATTCAGGAAGTAAATCAGAGGCGACTTTCTTGACCTTCGACATCATCCAATTAAGTGATATACCTGAAATTGAAACATCTCTATCAATATAAACACCTTTTGCATTATTCTCATTTTTTTCATATCCCCCACCCACATCTGCATGCGCACCCGCAAACCATACTTCGTCTATTTTTGCTTCCTTTCCGTTACATCCAGATGCAACGTAATCACTACTAATTATTATTGGTGTAAATAAGTTTGCACGATTATCATCCAGTGATAATGCATGATAGACATACCTTATATTACAGATTTGGTCGATATATCTTTTATTAGGATTTATTATGTTTTGCGGATCTTTTGTTCCGTTTATGTTCCTATCTATCGCTTCAAATGTGGGCACTAAGCCAAGAGCCTCAACTGTATCCCATATTCCCATTACATCTATCATAACCTGATCGTATTTTTTAGGTATATTAATATTGGTTTCTTCTTCCCATGCTTTAATTATTTCACCGGCTTCGAATTTTATCTTTTCAACATCCTTGCATTCACCTTTGTATGCTGTATACAATTCAGATGCTATATTATGCCTAACCTCCTCATTAAATAGACTCAGATCATATATTCCAATTGCGTAAATCATTCCTGCTAATATTCTGCTTGTATACGATCCTCTACTAAAACCAAAAATATATAATTTACTGCCGTCAGAATAGTATTGAGAAAGGAATGCATATGCCTCGGCGACATCCTTATTAATACCCCAACCTGTGCCTGCACCAATAACCCTACCATCTGTTCCCACTCCCTCGTTATAGAACATATATAAGTTATCTTTATCCTGGTGTTTTACTATTTCACTTAGTGCAGCCACATTTGTCCTACTGTCACGATTATTTTCTGTACCATCTAAAAACAATACCAATTGCTTTTGGGTTTTTGATTCTTTAATTGGATTATGAATCTGAATGGAATATGTTTTACTAGCACAACCCGCAAAAAAAGTGGCAAGAAATGTAATAACTAATAATCTTAATATTTTAATCACGCCATACTCCTTATTTTTTATTTTAATGTGACGTTTATATAACTTACATATGATTTATTGCAAATTTTGGTTAAGTTAAATATAGCTGCATTCATGTTAGAAACAATTGGTCTCTGACACCTATTTTACTTCTTAAACGCAGTCTGTCCCCTATTACTCAAAATAAGTAACTAGAGATCTATATTAGCAAATTCTGTGCGACCAGAACGAACAAAGTGAGGGCAGGAAGTGCTCGTGCGACCTAAGCAAAGCGAAGTAGTGCTGAACAATGCTCGAAGAGCTTTTACAGTGAACGTCGGAGGCGTTCCTAAGTGCTCTGACCCCATTTATTATCAAACAAATTGCCACTTTTAAATATAGGTGCCTTGTTCCATCATTATCCAGTTTACTTCATCCATCATAAGCCATTGAAACAGAATGAAGGCACTTATGCCAAGTAATGCCATTACAATCGCAGCCATGAATGCGCTGAAAAAATCACGAACTTCAAAATTATCAACCAGTTTTCCTGTTATCCAGATCATAAATGCATTAATAACCAGTGCAAATAAACCAAACGTTAGCACGGTAAGAGGTAAAGTTAAAACCCAGATAACCGGCCGTATAAATGCATTGATTAAACCCAGTACAAATGCAGCAGCCCATAAACCTCCTGAGTGTTTAAAATTAATACCCGGAACAATTTTCGTTGCAAACCATAAACCAATCGCAGTTATAAACCAGATAAAAAGAATCCCAATAATTATCATAATGTTTTTCCAGTTGTGATTTAATTTTAATGCTTATACTAAAATAGGAGATAACAGTTTCATATCATCACCAATTCTTATTGTATTTTATACTTGAGTTACACAAATATTCAAAGAAGGTATTCCATGTGCTGTCAGTAAACTTTTATCAATATTACTGGAAAAACATGTCTGGTTAGCACAAGAAGACATAAATAAGCTGAATATGATAAGAAGTGGCAATTTAAATTTCATCGTTGATCCTTTTAATTTCTATATTATTCTTTTAAATGGGTTAACAAATACTGTCCCCTTTAATTATTAGCATGAACTATATTAGAAACAATTGGTCTCTGACACCTGTTATCTTTTTTTAGTCGTTCATTTTTCTATATAAAATAAATCCCACAAACAAAACTATAAGCGCTATTATTATTAGCATAAACACTAAAATAGGCGAAGTGGGTACCTTAACATCTGGCGCCAATTCCTTTCTCATATCCTCTACCCAATCTGCATCAGGGTTATTGAGTCTTGCCTTTTCTAATATATATTCCTGTTTTTTCACCGAGCCGCCCCACTTTCTTGCCGAAAAATCGAGTGGGATACTATAAGCATAATAGTTATGTGGCTCTATTTCGATTATCTCGTTAAATAATTGCAATAACTCATAAGAGTAACCGTTCTGGGCCAACATTTTTGCAATGATACAGGTAGGATGCCCTCCACTGGCTGAATAACAATTCTCTGCAGCTACGTCTGCTAGTTTTTGTAATGCTAGAAATTGCTGTTTAGCCTTAACAGAAACATCTTTCCAATAGTCGTTTCCCCTGATAAACCACGAATATTTAAAAGCAGCACTTGAAGCCACTTCCCAACCACGATGCAATTCTGGCCAACGAGAAATAACTTCATTTGTAAGTGCGAATGCTTTTAACTCATAACCTCTTTTAGCTAAAATCCATGCAAGAGAAATCAGCATTATTGGATCATCTGGATGAGCCTCAACTAATTGGCTTAATTTATCAATATAAAATTTTCTTCTTGTTCCAGTATCATGATAAGCCCTCTTGTATAAATTTAGTGTCTTTAAATGCGGATGATCAAAAGCATTTTCAATTGATGACATCATATTTCCATAGAAATCAGGAGTATCTTTTCTAGGCGTAAGTTTATGCATTAATGACACGCCAACTGCAGGTTTTCTAAATCCTGATTCCCACAGTTCAAGGGCACGTGCAGATACCGCTTCAAAATCATTATCTAATCTATAAACTAGAAATTCACCATATTTTTCTAGCGAATCAAAATCATTAATACTTGACATTGAAAACATCCCGGTTCCTTTTGCATTATTGCCAAGGAACGTCAACAAGATATGTTTTCTGGCTTGATTAAGGGCATAAGATATATTTGACAAACCTCCTTCCCAATTTTTGCTATTTACTATTTTATTGGAATTCACCTCTATAATATTCAGTTTCCATTTGTATTTGCCTTCAATTATTTTTATAGTGCCTGAAACTGCATAATTAACCCCCCACATTTTTGCTAACTGATCTATACCTGCCAGTGAGTTTTTATTATTTACGTGATAAAATACTGCATTCCAATCTCTTGCAAAAAGATAATATCCAGGCATATAGAGTTTATCGCCTGCATAACTTGATACATCAAACCTCAAAACTTCACCCAAAGCATAACCTAGTGCAAACTCATCTTTTTTATCACCATGAAAATTATTAATGAGTATTTTGTGCCTGTTTATCTTTGTAGGCTTATAACCCGGCACAACACTTTCGATGTCTGGAAGAGATGAATCTACTGTTGATATCACTGCATTAAGATATTCAGTTTTTTTAATATCGAGACTAATCCCAGCAGAAAAAACTGGATAACTGAAAAATAATGTGATTATTAAAATTAAATATTTACGTAGTACAAAATATTTATTAACTACCATACAAATAAACCTTCTAATTAATTTTAACTTTTAAAGGACTCTGCCCCCTTTAGTATAGATGAGATTCCATCTCATGTACCTCCGACCCCTTTCATCGCTTTCATCCTCAAAGTATTATTACTTATTGCGACACTTGCATTGATGGTTCTGTGGATACTTGGAATGGCGGTTACATTATTGGAAAAACATTATCAATTTCAAGCTAATACTGTGCGTCATAAAAAAGTATTATCGATTATTTTTATTGGCTTACAAGTGGTGACTCAAACAAGAATACATTTATCACGTAGTGATATCTCAGCAGCATGGGAGCAACTTATTATTTTTCAACAATGTCAATGGTGGGACTAATTTCGTGGGGATCGCTCAGGCTCTGCCCCCTTTAATTCTTACTCTCTATTATTCTGACTCTTTAATATCCACTGCATTGACTTTGATATTAATCGTTTTTTCGATATTTTTGAGTGTTTTATTATTTTTTAGCGCTTCGCTAGTGTAACGATTAAAAGTTAATTTTAATTTAGCGGTGTCAACCGTAGTTGCTTTTTTCCAACGAATACTAATAATTTCACCTTGGGTT
The DNA here is from genome assembly GCA_964528805.1 of uncultured Lentimicrobiaceae bacterium. Classification (GTDB taxonomy): domain Bacteria; phylum Bacteroidota; class Bacteroidia; order Bacteroidales; family F082. The sequence goes on from CAZGWS010000157.1 coordinate 6,646, forward strand.
TTAAGTTTGTGTATATTAGTCACTGGATGTTCGTCATAAGTCGATACACTTAGAAAATAGGTATAACGACACACACCATGTGTTTCTTTGAAACAACCTTTTTGATACAAAGGTGAACGATAGAGCCTTAATAAAAGTTGTTTATCAACTTTAGCATCTAGTCGATTAAGTTCCTTAATTTCTCCAAATGCTAATGCATTTTGTAATTCACCATTTAGGCTACTACACGCTGATAGTAATACAAATCCAAAAATAAAAAATATTTTCATCATAAAAACCCTAGTTAACTGAATAATGCATATGATCCCCATGTCCCGACACTGTGTGGTTATTACCAAGTTTCTTTTTCATAAATGGACCAAAGTTTTCTCGCCGGTGAGTATAATTTTCAAATTCAGTCTGCATCGCATCTACGACCGCTTTAACGGTTGCATTTGAAGGGTATGATAAGGATAGTTTATTCCCATTAATTCGAGACACATCAACAGCCTTACCATTACCTGCTACATGTCTACTTGGTGACTGATGCTGATCATTCGCTGAAGATATATAAATTTTACTCAGCGTATAGCCGGTTGCAATAGAAGGTTTTACGATTTTTTTAAGTCCATCAATTACTTTTTGATCCACAGTCTTGTTGACTGCAGATGAAAATTCTACTGTGACACCGTTTATTGCACTAGGTATGGTTGGCATTTCTAACTCCTTTTAAATAATGTCCATGTAATGTTTTATAAAGATGGCTAATTCTTAAAATATGATTAAGCAGTCCTCAGATATTAAAAACACTCTAATCTATTAATGATTCTTCCATATTCCATCATTGATAGCGAGTTTAATTTTTAATAAATGAGGTCTGTCCCTATTGTTCTATTGTTGCTCTGACCCCATTTATTCCTTGTTTCACT
>CAZGWS010000158.1:0-7486 GCA_964528805.1 uncultured Lentimicrobiaceae bacterium
CGGGTTTGAATAATCCGAAAGAATATTCAAACGATTAATTGGAAAGTGCTATATAAAAAAACTCTGATTTGTATTACTAACAAATCAGAGTTTTTTATCTTAAGCAGGGTGGGGGAGAGCTACTTCACCGCTTCTGCAATAGCTTTAAAAGCATCAGGATTGTTTACAGCTAAATCGGCAAGGACTTTTCTGTTCAACTCAATATCTTTGGCATGAAGTTTACCAATAAATACAGAATAGGACATTCCATAGAGTCTTGCAGCCGCATTAATCCGTTGAATCCATAATGCTCTGAATCTGCGTTTATTAACTCGTCTGTCGCGGTATGCATACACTTGACCTTTTTCGTATGCATTTTTGGCTACCGTCCAAACATTTTTTCTACGACCAAATTGTCCTTTGGTCTCTTTCATGATCTTTTTTCTACGTGCTTTTGAAGCAACGGCGTTTACTGATCTAGGCATTTTAATTATTTTTTTTTATCATCATAGCGTTTCGTATAGAAATCTTTTATGCTATGACAAACGTTAAACATTGGGTTTAGCTACGAATCAACATTCTAATACTTTTCTCATTTGTTTTGTCGATAATTGCCATGTAAGTTAAGTTACGTTTACGCTTTTTCGACTTTTTAGTAAGAATGTGACTTTTGTAAGCATGCTTTCTCTTAATCTTACCAGAGCCTGTAAGGGTAAACCTTTTTTTGGCACTGGATTTCGTTTTCATTTTTGGCATTACTTAATAATTTAATTTATAGTTGTTAAAAAATTCTATTTCTTCGCTGAAATAATCATTATCATGCGCTTTCCTTCAAGTTTGGGTAATCTTTCAACTTTACCATATTCCTCGAGTTCCTGCGCAAATCTTAATAGTATATATTCTCCTTTATCTTTGTATATAATTGATCGACCTTTAAAAAACACATCAACTTTTACCTTTGATCCTTCAGATAAAAATTTAATTGCATGCTTTAATTTAAAGTTAAAGTCGTGGTCATCAGTATTCGGACCAAGTCTTATTTCTTTAACTGTAATTTTTGCCGACTTAGATTTTATTTCTTTCTGTTTCTTTTTTTGCTCATAAAGAAATTTTTTGTAATCCATAACTTTACAAACAGGTGGATTAGCTGTTGGTGATATTTCCACAAGATCTAATTCTTGCTCAGCTGCGATTGCAAGTGCGTCTCTTAATTGAAATATTCCTGTTTCAACATTTTCACCAACTAACCTAACCATTGGAGCAGAAATAAACTTATTAATCTTGTTAGGGTCTTCCTTTTTAAGGAATGGTCTTCTTGGTCCCCTTCTACCTCTAAATTGTGCTATAGTTATGTCCTCCTATATTAGTTATTAACTACTTTAATTTCAACTAATTATACATTTTTGAATTAATAATATCAGCAAAGTCATTAAGTTCAAACACTCCTAAATCACCTTCTGTATGTTTCCTTACCGACACAGTTCCATTCTGTTCTTCTTTTTCACCTACAATAAGCATATATGGTATTTTTTTCAGCTCTGCATCTCTTATTTTTCTTCCAGTTTTCTCGTTACGTGTATCAACAATACCACGGATTCCAAATTCATCAAGCGAATTTAATACTTTTTTTCCGTAATCGTTATATTTTTCGCTAATTGGCAAAATAATTATTTGATCGGGTGTAAGCCATAGTGGGAAGTTGCCGCCACAATGTTCTATTAACACGGCAATAAATCTTTCCATCGATCCAAACGGAGCACGATGAATCATAACAGGTCGGTGTTTTTCGTTATCAGCACCTATGTACGTAAGGTCAAAGCGTTCGGGTAGGTTATAATCAACCTGTATTGTTCCGAGTTGCCATTTACGACCTATTGCATCTCTAACAATAAAGTCCATTTTGGGACCATAAAAAGCAGCTTCTCCATATTCAACAACAGCATTTAGATTACGCTCTTCAGCAACTTCACGAATTGCATTTTCAGCTTTTTCCCAGTTTTCATCACTACCTATGTATTTTTCCTTATGTTCGGGATCTCGTAATGAGATTTGTATAATCACATCATTAAAGTTGAGGGCAGTAAAAATTTGTTCAATAATATCGATAACATTATTAAACTCCTGCTTAATTTGGTTGGGCATGCAAAAGATATGCGCATCATCCTGAGTAAATCCTCGAACACGCGTTAACCCATGTAACTCACCACTTTGCTCATATCTATAAACTGTCCCAAATTCTGCATATCTAATAGGTAGCTCTTTGTATGAGTGAGGTTTTGAATTATATATTTCACAATGGTGCGGGCAGTTCATTGGTTTAAGGAAGAATTCTTCTCCTTCAACCGGTGTTTTAATAGGCTTAAACGACTCATCTCCATATTTTTGATAATGACCTGATGTTTTGTACAGATTTACATTTCCAATGTGTGGAGTAATAACCGATTCGTATCCTGCTTTTTTCTGTACTTTTTTAAGATATTGCTCTAATCTCTCTCTAAGTTCAGCACCTTTTGGTAACCACAAAGGCAATCCTAATCCAACTTTAGCGGAGAAAGTAAATAGTTCAAGTTCTTTACCTAATAAACGATGATCGCGTTTTTTAGCTTCCTCAAGTAGTACAAGATAATTATCTAATTCTTTTTTCTTAGGGAAAGTAATACCATAAATTCTTGTAAGTTGTTTGCGAGTTTCATCACCGCGCCAATACGCACCGGCAACTTTTGTAAGCTTAATAGCTTTTATAAATGAAGTGCTTGGGATATGTGGTCCTCGACACAAATCAATAAATGAACCCGTTTCGTAAAATGAAATTTCACCGTCAACAAGTTCTTCAATTAATTCGAGCTTATATTCATTGTTAATATCATCAAAGTGCTTCAATGCTTCTTCCTTCGACACATCTTTCCTAACAAAAATCTGTTTTTTGCGAGCCAATTCAAGCATTTTCTTTTCAATATTAGCCAAATCCTTATCGCTAATATCGTAATCTAAAAAATCAATATCGTAATAAAATCCATTTTCAATATTAGGTCCGATACCAAATTTAACACCGGGATACAATAAGGCTATGGCTTCAGCCATTAAATGAGCTGATGAATGCCACATAGCAGCTTTACCGTCATCGTCGCGCCAAGTCAACAATTGAACAACAGCATCACTATTTATGGGTCGTGTAGCATCCCAAATATCACCGTTTACCCTGGCTGCCAATACATTACGAGCAAGCCCCTCGCTAATATCTTTAGCAATTTGAAGTGCTGTTACACTATTATTATATTTTTTTACCGAATTATCAGGTAGTGTTATGTTAATCATTTTATTTTATCCCGTCAAAAAATTGGCTGCAAAAGTACAAAAATACCTTTAACAATCAACTAATTAGTAAATTAATTTTGCTGTTGTTTTCATAATTACACACTAAGCAAGAAAACGCCAAATACTGTGTTATTTCCATTTATAAATCAGTAATTTACAATTTGTAAACTCCCGAAAATTCAAAAACTTCGAAAGCATTGCTTTTGACGCTTGCTTATCAAAGACTTGAAAATGAGGAGTTTTCTTGTAAGCACTAATTATACTGCAAAAACTGAACACAATGGTATAACATTTTATTACATGTAATTATTTACAACCTATAAATTGTCCTATAATATATATTATGTTAAATAGACAATAAAATAAACAAGGGAAGATATTTGCAACATCTTCCCTCACCTACTATTTTTTCTCCATCAGCTCTTTAAGTTTATCATTCATTTTAAGATTTGCATAAGTTTCTTTTAGTGCGCTGGTAACCACAGCGTCATCAGGGTTAAGTTTATGTGATTTTTCCAAGTAAGGTAAAGCAAGATTAAGGTCAGCATCAGCTTCTCCTTTTAACTTTTCGTATTTTTTAGCCTCCTCAAAAGGTAAATTATTTGCTTCGGTGTAAAGCAGAGAGGCTCTATTTACATAGATAGCTCCCAAATTAAAGATAGCATCACCAAATTCCGGATTAAGTTCGATTGCCTTTTTATAACTTATTATTGCACTATCCACTTCATCCATATTTTCATATGTTTGTCCAATAACTCGATAAAGGTTTGCATTTTCAGGATCGTTGGCAATAGCTGCTGTTAAGCTACCTATAAGTTTGGCATTATTACCTGTTTCCAAATATAACTGGGCTTGCTCAAGTTGCAAACTGGTTTCGTTTGGGAAGATGTTACGTCCTTTATCTAATATTTTAAATGCTTCTGTGGTATCGCCTAATTGTTTCTCTGCTCTGGCATAAAACAGATACACACGCGGGTCTTTAAAATTAACATTCACACATTTTGAAAGATACTCGGCGGCAACATCGGGCTTTTTTGAATACACGCCACTCATTCCAACATTAAAGGCGGCAACGGTATCAAATCTATTATCCAATTGTGCTATATCAAATGCCAATTTGAAATTTTTAAGAGCTGTTTCAAAATCCTGATTTTTGAATCCATTAGCTCCCTTTTGGTAAAAAATATTTGTGAGATTTAATAAAAATAATGCTGATTCACCTTTCAAATCACCTTTCACGTCAAACTCCTTTGATTTTTTAAATGAATCTAACGATATTTGTGCAGCATTTAAAGCAAGTGAGTTTACCGCCTTTGATGTATCGTTGGCAATGTTATAATAAATAATACCTCTGTACATCCATGTTTTGGCATCCTTTTCAGTTTTAGGATTTTTAATAGCCTCATTAATAGCTTCCATAGCTTTAGCGTATTGCTTATTCTTGTTATACATGTATGCACTGGTTCTTTTATTTTTTTGCGCAAAACCGGCATAACCAATGAGTAGGCTTAATACTGATAAAATAATTAACTTTTTCATTCTTATTGTTTTTAAATTAGAGGACAAACATAGTTCACAACCAAATTTGTACCAAAAAATAAATTAATTTTAATCGATAACTTCAATTATTTTTTATTCTGTTTCTTTTATGTTTTCATCACTATCACTATTGGGTTCTTGTGAATCGTTATCATCAACAATATGATTATTATCATTGGCAGTAGTATCAGCATCTTCACCATTGATATTTTCAACCACAGATTCATCAATATCATCAGGTTCAATATCTACTTTTGCTACTGCTGCAATTTCGTCACCATCGTCAATCCTAATAAGTCTTACACCTTGTGTTGCTCTGCCCATTACACGTAAGTCTCTAACAGCCATACGAATAGCAATTCCTGATTTATTGATAATCATCAAATCATCATCATCAGTAACATTTTTTATTGAAATAAGATTACCTGTTTTTTCGGTAATATTTAAGGTTTTAACTCCTTTGCCTCCCCTATTTGTAATTCGATAGTCATCAACTTGTGAGCGTTTCCCGTATCCTTTTTCGGAAACAACGAGAATTGAATAATTTGAATTTTCAATACAAATCATGCCAATCACTTCATCATCAGCTTTGGATAGTGTAATTCCTCTAACTCCGGCTGCATTACGTCCCATTGCTCTAACCTTGTGTTCGTTAAACCTAATAGTTTTCCCTGATTTAAGGGCAATCAGCACATCATTTTCACCATTAGTTAATCTTGCTTGCAGTAGCTCATCACCTTCACGAATAGTAATTGCATTTATTCCGTTTTGGCGTGGTCGCGAATATTGTTCGAGGGATGTTTTTTTAATTACTCCTTTTTTAGTAGCAAGAACAATGAAGTTGCTATTGATATACTCTTCATTTTTAAGATCTTTCGTATTAATAATAGCCTTAACATTATCGTCAGAGCTAATATTAATTAGATTTTGGATAGCTCGTCCTTTTGAAGTTTTACTTCCCTCTGGGATTTCGAAAACGCGCATCCAGAATACTTTTCCCTTTTCGGTAAAGAAAAGCATATAGTTATGATTTGTAGCCACAAACATATGTTCTAGGAAATCTTCGTTTCGAGTAGTGCTTCCTTTGGAGCCGCGTCCTCCCCTTTTCTGCTGACGATATTCTGTTAATGGAGTTCGCTTAATGTATCCCATGTGAGAAATTGTAATTACAACTTTTTCATCAGGAATTAAATCTTCCATACTAATATCTTCGGCAGTATAAACGATCTGCGATTTACGCTCATCACCATATTTATCTTTTATGGTAAAAAGTTCCTTTTTAATAATATCCATCCGCATTTCAAAGCTTGATAGTATTGCTTTTAGCTCACCAATTAACACTTGAAGTGCCTCATAGTCGTTTTTTATTTTCTCTCGTTCAAGTCCTGTAAGCTTTTGCAACCTCATATCGAGTATGGCACGTGCCTGAATTTCAGTTAGGTTGAAACTACTAATCAATCCATTTCTTGCTTCTTCGGGGGTTTGCGATGCTCTGATTAGTTTAATGATTTCATCTAAATTATCGAGCGCAATTAGTAAGCCTTCAAGTATGTGTGCTTTTCGTTCGGCTTCATTAAGTTCATACTGTGTTCGTCTGGTAACAACTTCATGACGATGCTCAACAAAATAATGAATTAACTCCTTAAGATTTAGTGTTTTAGGACGACCATTTACCAAAGCTACATTGTTTACACTAAATGAACTTTGTAATGCTGTTAGTTGATATAATTTATTTATTACTATATTTGGAATTGCATCTCTTTTTAGATCGTAAACGATCCTCATACCATTTCTATCTGACTCATCATTTATGTCCGAAATGCCATCAATTTTCTTATCATTAACAAGATCAGCTGTTTTACGAATCATTTCAGCTTTGTTAACCTGATAAGGTACCGATGTAGCGATGAGGCGTTCGCGTCCGGAGGAAGTTGTTTCAACAGAAACTTCACCACGCATCATAACACGACCGCGACCGGTTTCAAATGCTTTAATCACACCTTCATAACCATAAATAATGCCACCGGTTGGAAAATCAGGAGCTTGTACCAGCCTGATTAATTCTGATATTTCAATATCGTTATCTTCAATATATGCAAGTACGCCATCAATAACTTGTGAAAGATTATGCGGTGCCATGTTTGTTGCCATACCCACGGCAATACCTGATGCTCCGTTTACAAGTAAGTTTGGGAACTGAGCGGGCAGTACGGTAGGTTCATTTATTGTATCATCAAAGTTAAGTTGATGATCAACGGTATCTTTATCAATGTCAACCAACATTTCCTCTGCTATCTTTCTGAGCCTGACCTCAGTATAACGCATTGCAGCAGGATTATCACCATCAATTGAGCCAAAGTTTCCCTGACCTTGCACTAGTGGATATCTTAAAGACCAGTCCTGTGCCATCCGAACCATAGCGTCGTAAACCGATGTATCTCCATGGGGGTGATACTTTCCAAGCACCTCCCCTACTATTCTTGCAGACTTTTTGTAGGGTCGATTAGAGAAGACCCCGATATCGTGCATTCCAAATAGAACGCGCCGGTGAACCGGTTTTAATCCATCTCTTACGTCGGGTAATGCCCTTGAAACAATAACTGACATTGAATAATCAATGTAGGCTGATTTCATTTGGGTCTCCAAATTTACC
>CAZGWS010000159.1:0-2593 GCA_964528805.1 uncultured Lentimicrobiaceae bacterium
ATTGACTCAACTAAAGAGTGTTGCGTAATCTATGTATAAGGTAGGTTAGAAAATAGAATTATTAACCCCCAAATAAAAAAGCCTGCTTGAATAAATCAGGCAGGCTAAAAACCTTGTGACTCGTCCGGGGCTCGAACCCGGGACCCTCTGCTTAAAAGGCAGATGCTCTACCAGCTGAGCTAACGAATCATCAAAATCGGAGTGCAAAAGTAACTTTTTTTTTATAACTCCAAACTTTTTTTTTAAAAAAAATCATTCTTCTAAAATACCTTTACCCTGACGTATTAAAACAGGCACTCCTGAAGTACAATCTATTATTGTAGAAGGTCTATTATCGCCATACCCGCCATCAATTACTACGTCCACAAGATTTTTATATTTTTCATAAATTAACTCCGGATCTGTTGTGTATTCAACAATATTATCCTCATCATGTATTGATGTGGTAACTATTGGACTTCCAAACTCATCAAGAATTGATTTTAAAATAGGATTATTGGGTATCCGAATACCAATTGTTTTCTTTTTACTTTGAAATATACCGGGAATTTTATTACTAGAGTTTAGAATAAAAGTAAAAGGACCAGGCAAATATCTCCTCATCATTTTAAAAATATTATTCTCAATAGGTTTTGTATATTCGGAAAGCATACTCAAGTCACGTATTATCATCGAAAAATTAGCTTTTCCCTTTTTAATACCCTTAAGTTGCTCAATCCTATTAACAGCCTTTATATGCCGTAATCCACACCCAAGCCCGTAAATAGTGTCAGTTGGAAAAATCACTAAACCACCTTTATCAAATGTTTTAACTACCGTTTTCACATTACGTTCACCTGGCGAATCGGGATGAATTTTAATTAGCATACTTCAGACAATTTTAACATTCTAATGCAAAAAAAATGGGTAAGCTACTCATATCGCACCGCTACAACCACCTACCCTTGCTACCTTCCAGTCCTGGGGGAATTCAGTGGGAGCTGGTCGTATAAGACTTACCCAAGCGGCAAAAATAAGTAATGTATTAACATAAATCAAAAAATTAAGAAAATTTATTTATTTTTACCTAAAATTAATCAATATTGATTGTGCATAATGTAAATAAATTGTTAATGCAGATGTTACAAAAACCATCAACATTTTTAGTACTTTCCGGAACTGCATTGGGATTGCTGATTGGCATATTAGATTCTTCGTTGCATTTTTCTAACCTTGAAGACTCGAGAATGTTAAATATTATGATTTTCATACTTTTATTTATCGGCATTTTCTGGTCAGCCATCGTCTTCAGAAATAGATTTAACAACAAATTTATTTCCTACAAACAAGCTTTTAGGAGCATATTATTAACAGGTACAATTACCGCTTTTGTAATAAGTGTAATTAGATTTGTCTTTTTAAATTATATCAGCAATGTTGATGTAGATAGTATCTTAAATCAAACAAAAAAAGTTATGAGCCAATATACTGATGACCAGATAATAAACAGGTTATCCTTTATTAAATTTACATATAACCCAACTATATCATCACTATTATATTTTATTTATTATTTAATAATTGTTGTTATATTTGCTTTCTTCGCATCATTTTTAATTAAACGAATAGACAGAGACATATCATTGTAAAATTAAATCTTGTAATCATGGAAAAAAAAATGAAATCAACCTTTTTACCCTCTTTTTTGCCCGGAGTTTATTTAGGGCTTGCGCTGATCATCTTCACATTGTTGGTGTATTTAATTAATCTAGATTTACAATCGCCAATAAAATACATCTCCTATGTTATAATGATAGCCGGTTTAACCATATCAATTGTAACATTTCGCAACAATCAAATGGATGGCTATATTACTTATGGTAAAGCATTTAGTGTTGGTTTTTATACCGGACTTTTTGCATCAATAATTGCCGGAATTTTTACTGTAATCTATGTTCAATATATTGATACTGAACTAATTTCAAATATACTAGCAATAGCTGAAGAAAATATGTTGGAACAAAGACCAGACATGACCAATGAACAACTTGAACAAGCATTATCAATGACAGAGATATTTACAACACCAATTATGATGGGTGTAATGGGATTTATTTCCAACGTGATACTTTCGGCAGTTTTTTCATTAATAATTGCTATCTTTGCCAAGCGAGAAGACAAGAGTATTGCTTAGCAAAAAACGGTAAATAATGGACATATCGGTTATAGTTCCTTTATATAACGAGGAAGAATCGCTTAACGAATTAAATGATTGGATTGTACAGGTTATGCAGTCCAATCATTTTTCTTTTGAGATAATCTATGTTGATGACGGGTCGTCTGACGGCTCGTGGCAGGTTATCCAAAAATTATCGGCAGAAAACAAAGCCGTCCGAGGAATTTGCTTTCGCAGAAATTACGGCAAATCGGCAGCCCTTAACGAAGGTTTTAAAATAGCTGCCGGTGATGTTGTTATAACAATGGATGCCGACCTTCAAGACAGCCCAGATGAAATCCCGGGATTGTACGAAATGATTAATGATAAAGATTTGGATATTGTTTCGGGCTGGAAGAAAAAACGTTACGACTCAAAGCTTTCAAAAAACATTCCTTC
>CAZGWS010000159.1:2693-7485 GCA_964528805.1 uncultured Lentimicrobiaceae bacterium
GAGTTTCTCGCGAAAAAAGTAATTATCAGATAAGTAAAAAAATAAACATAAATTAAATAAGAAAAATAATTATCAGATGAAAATACATTTAGTTTCAGGAGGTTGTGGCTTTGTAGGACGCAATGTTGTAAAACGACTACTAAGCACTACAAATGATAGTGTTTTTATGATTGATGATCTTAGCATTGGAAGACATCCATCACAATGGTATCCTAACAAATATACTTCAACAACTACAGAGGATTTAGAAGTAATTGGTGATGATAAGAGATTATTATTTTGGAAAGGAGACTTTAGAGATTTGCTTTTCCATATGCGTCAAAATCCAAGATACATTCAAGAAAAATACAATCTTGACTTTGAGAAATTTAGCGATGTATTTCATTTTGCTGCAATTGTAGGAGGAAGATTAAAAATTGATGGCGATCCGCTAATGGTTGCCCTTGATTTAAGTATTGACTCAGAGTTTTTTTATTGGATTACAAGGCATAAGCCCGATAGAGTTCTGTATCCCAGCTCAAGTGCTGCTTACCCAACAAGTTTACAAACTACGGATGGTGCAATTGCATTGAGTGAGGGTGATATTGACTTCAAAAAAAATCTCGGGACACCTGACATGACTTACGGTTGGACTAAATTAACCGGCGAATTTTTGGCTCAAATAGCTGCAAAATATTATGGAATATCAATAGTTTGCATACGCCCATTTTCAGGATATGGTGAAGATCAGGAAATTGACTACCCAGTACCTGCAATAGCACTGAGAGCAGCAAAACAGGAAAACCCTTTTGAGGTTTGGGGTTCAGGAAAACAAGGACGCGATTTCGTTCATATTGATGATATAATCGACTTTATAAAAATATTAATGGATAACGTAAGTGATGGCTCTGCGTATAATATTGGCTCCGGAAAATTAACATCCTTTTTAGATTTAATTGATTTATTTACCACATTTGCAGACTACAAACCAACAATTAAACCATTATTAGACAAACCAGTTGGCGTACACTCAAGATATAGCGATATGACACTTGTTGAAGAAAAATTTGGTTGGAAAGCACGTATATCTCTCAAAGAAGGAATGCGTAGAGTTTATGATGCAGCTAAGCTGAAATTGTAACTTTAACTTGTTATCGTAAATATTAAGTATTTTCGCATTACGACATTCCAGCTAACAACGTTATAGTCAATTAATTAAATGAAAGATATAAATACAATTGTTTGTTTTGGACCAGGGCCAATGTTTAAAGGTGGTATTGCTAATTATAACACATCTTTAGCACGTGCGTTTGACAGGATAGCCGATACTCAAGTCCATATCGTATCATGGATACAACAATATCCGGCAATTATTCCCAGAGATTTTATTGATAGAAAAAGTAAAGTTAACCAGCTTAAGGGTACGAACATCAAAGTACATTATATAACTAATTATAACAATCCTGCCAGCTGGAATGCCACGGCAAGACTTATCGCCGGCTTAAAGCCAACAAAGGTCATAATGCAATGGGCGATAGCTATTCAAGGATTGCCGATGGGGTATATTGCAAAAAAACTAAAAAATATTATAAAAGCCGAAGTGCTGTTCGATTTACATTTTGTAATTCAAAAAGAAGGTAGTGCCTTGGATACTAAACTTACAAAACTTGGCATAAAACATGCCAGCTCATACATTGTTCACTCATTTAAAACAGCTGATGAACTAAAACAGCTTTTCCCAAGCAAGAAATTTGTTATTATTGAACGTGGCGAAAATAATGCAGATAAAGGAATAAAAGTATTAAAATTATTTCATCCTGTTTACGACATGTTTAAGCCGGATCCTGAATTTGATATTGCAAAAGCAAAAGAAGAAATGGGACTAAAGAAATACGTTTTTCTTTACTTTGGCTTTATTCGCAAATACAAAGGGCTGCATAATGTTATTACGGCATTTGCTAAATTATCAGAGCTTCGCAATGACGTATCTCTACTAATCGTGGGTGAGTCATTTTGGAATACACTCGACTCAACTAAGTTATCAACAAAGATTAAAAATGCTATTTTTTCTATTGTTAAAAGTTTAGTATTAAAAAATCAAGATAACGAAAAAGATTATAATCCATTATCACTAATTGATAAATTTAACATCAACGATTTGGTATATGTTAACAATGAGTTTGTCCCCAATGAAGAAGTTCCAAAATATTTTCAGGTAAGCGATAACATAATGCTTTTCTATCTAACTGCCACACCATCAGGGGTTGAATCAATTGGTTATAATTTTAATATGCCCATATTAGCAACAAATGTTGGGCATTTTCCTGAAACTGTTAAAGAAGGGTATAATGGTTACATGGCAAATGACAATGATATTCAATCTATGACTCAAGCAATGCTCAAGGCAATAAAAACGCCAATAGATCGCAACAATGTAGCAGCAACTTCAAAAAACATGAGCTGGGATAATTATGCTACTGAAATACTAAGGCATTGTTAACTATTATATTTGTAGCAATTATTTAAAAAGCTTATTTAATATTGCGAAAAAACTCTTATAGTTTATTGGTTTAGTAATATATCCGTCAAATGTACCATCAAGATGTTCGCCCCTGTTTTCATTGCTTGAAAAGGCTGTTTGTGCAACAATTAGAATTTCGGGATGTTCCTTTTTAATAATTTTTGATGCTTCAAAACCATCCATAACAGGCATTCTTATATCCATTAGGATCATATCAGCTCGTTCTCTGTTGCAAAAATCAACAGCCTCTTTACCATTCTTTAACCAAATAATTTTTGCTTTAGTATGTGATAGAAGTCCGTGTAAATAAATATAATTTTGTTCAACATCATCAACAATTAAAATTACCTTCTGCGACCAATTTACACTTTCAACATATAACGAATTACGAAAATACTTTTCTTTTTGTTGTTGAGAACTTGATGTAAGCGGAATAGTAAAATAAAATGTTGAGCCTTTATCAATTTCTGAATCAACCCAAATATTACCACCGAGCAATTCAACAAACGACTTGCTAATAGCAAGCCCTAAGCCTGTTCCATCTTTATTTTTATTATAGGTTTTTTTATCCTGACCATATTGTTCAAATATCATATCCTTTTTATCAGCCCCAATGCCAACACCGGTATCCTTAACAAAGAACTGCACATTTTCAAGCGAAATACTTGAATATCCAAATTCAATAAATCCTTCTTCTATAAATTTTAATGAGTTTGTTAGCAGATTACTAAATACCTGACGAAGACGATGAGCATCGGTTTCTATTTGTAACTCACTAATATCATCCGAAAGAATAAGCTTAAGTTTAATGTTAGCTTTACCTCTGATCTCTTTTTCGTGATTAAAAGTTAATAGGACTTCTTGTAGAAAACTATTCACATTAAACACATATTTCTGAATAGTAACCTCCCCTGCTTCAATTTTGGATATATCAATAATATCAGCAATTAGCTGCATTAATGATCTTCCTGCACTTTGAATAAGTTTTGTAAATTCTCCTTTTTCAACCTCTGTTGTGTCTTCATCAAGAAGCAAATCAGAAAACCCTATTATTGAGTTTAAAGGAGTTCGCAACTCATGTGACATATTAGCTAATGATAATGATTTTAGCCTATTAGACTCTTTAGCCACCTCTTTAGCTTCAATCAAGTCTTTTTCATATTGCTTTTGTTTGCTAATATCTCGAGCTATTGCCATTATGTTAAATTCATCACTACCTTCAAGTAACGACAAACTAACTTCTGAATAGAAAACCACACCATCCTTTCTTTTATAGTTCCATTCAAAACGTTGTGGTTCACCATTTAGTGCAGCATTAATATAATCACCAATTATAGGCACAGTAATATCAGATAAATCAATAATAGAAGTAGATAAATCAACAGTAGTTTTGCCAATTATTTCTTTTCTGTCGTAACCAAACATCTTACAACCAGTCTCGTTAATATCAACTATTGTATTATTATTGAGCAGCAATAAGCAATCATTAGCATTCTCGAAAACAGCATGATAACGATGCTCACTTAATTTTAAACTTTTGTTTGTTAAGATATGTTCCTCCTCAAGAACAATTAACAAGGAAAGATTATTAAGTATTTCAACTTCGTCAGCGGTAAAATCTCTAACAACAGTGTCAGCTATAGCCAGCGAACCAATAATTTTATTTCTAATTCTAACGGGTACACCAAGATACGATCTCAAATTAAATTTAATAACATTAGGATCAGAGTTAAAATAATCAGTAATTCTTAAATCGCTTATTCTTATAGCTTTATCTAATCCTGCAATAGTAGCCTCAAAACAAATATGACCATCAGCATAATCTTGAGCGGGCAGATCATTAACGTCCATATCACTTGTTATTCCAGATAATATTGACCTTTGATCGTTAAGTTTATTATATATACAGTAAAGTCCACCAAGCATCAGTTTAGCTTCCTTTACAATTATAAAAATATTACTTTCCGGGTCAGAATTAAGTTTTCTAAAAATATTACTATAGGAGGAAATCATATTTTCAAAGTTAATATATTATATTTGGGATCTAAAATTGGATTACAATAACTCAAGCATGGCAAAATTAAAATATATATTCAATATTTTACAAAATTAGCGAAATAATTATTTTGTAAAAACAACAATTTCTGTCCTATTAGTATATTCTGTATGTTCCACTCTTTCAAGAGATAAATATACATTAAGAAAAATAAATATTAAGATTTTCAGGCAGATAAGCAATATTAGGTATTAAAATGGCAAAAAAAAAGCTCCACCATAAAGGCAGAGCTTAAT
>CAZGWS010000160.1:0-7317 GCA_964528805.1 uncultured Lentimicrobiaceae bacterium
TTAAAATTTTAGTTTGCTTACTTTTTATAAAATTGCTACAGCCATTTTATGATTTATTTCGGTAAACGATAACAGTATTATCAGGCTCATAATCCCACGTAGCAACAAGTATTAGTAAAACTGCTTTATCGGCATTGAAAAAATGTTGAAAATATGAGTGGTTTTTGATATTACAGACGCTAAGATATATTTTTCCTTACAAATTATAATATTTTTTATCTGCAACTATTTAATTGTTATCTTCGTCTGATTAAATATAGTATTCCCAAAATTAAGGATTATTAAGAAATTAAGGAACTAAAATGAAAATTCTATTTGAGAAATTCTTTGTAATATTAATTATTAATTTCTTACTAACACCTAAATTATCGGTTGGGCAATCATACAACACAATATCAAAATTACAAATTATTGTTGATTCGGGTCAATGTAATTATTCCTGTAACGACTTGCTAATTAACGGACAAGTTTATTATCAACCTAACAGGATGGCTTCCGGAACACCATTTATTTTTTCAAGTACATTCAATAAAGGCACAATTTTTACAAGAGGTTTATCGTACGATGTATTAGGTTTAAACTACAACATAGTTGATAAAGAGCTAATACTTTTGCACAAAATGTCCAGCGGAGCTATGTTGCATATTAAGCTTAGCAATATACTCGTAGATTCATTTTTATTGAATAATTATTTATTTATTGCTCCTAAAATACTGAATATCAATATTAATTACACTTATATGCTTGCAGCTAATAATGATTATTACAGGATATTAATTGGATTTAGAAAAGAATTTATTAATCGCTATACACAAAGCAATCCTTATGGTAAATTTGGAAGTACTAAAAAGTTGTTATTCTTAGTACATGATACAATTGTAATAAAAATCAATTCAAAAAAAACTTTACTTAAGACTGCCACATCTGGCAAAAAAGAAATTTCAGCATTTCTAAAGCGTCATAAGATAAAATTACTAAAAGCCACACCAAATCAATTAAACCAACTCATGGATTTTTATAATCGTCAAATGAATAGCACACATGAGTAAAGCAAAACTCAATATTTATTTGGTACTAATTTTTAGTATTGGTTGGTCGGCAATTTCTTTCGGACAGGAAGCCAATCGTTTTGTTAGTTTAGATTTAAATAACAGCAGCTGGACAGACTTTGTAAAAAATACTGAATCTGCATTGGGGGTAACTTATTATCTACAAACGGATATGATACCCAATATTACAATGGTTGTTGAGTCTGATTCGCTTTTTCTGATTGAAGTGTTACAAAAAAATCTTGAACCTTTAGGGTTTAACATTGCATCATACGGAGAAGGTTCGATATTTATAACCAAAGGAATCTCAATACAAACACATCTTCCTTTGGGATTTTTTTACCAACGATATATTACAACAGGCGACTACCAACAAACAAGTAAAAAACACAAGGAGCATGGGCAACTATCCACATCTAAAGTATATGTGGCAAAAACAATTGTAATTGGAAAAAGCAGCCTTCAATTGCCGGGCAAAAAATACAAATTATCAGGAACAGTTACCGCCTCATCTAACGGGCAGCCAATAATTGGAGGGACAATTTACGTTAATGAATTAAAATCAGGAACCGCAACTAATGAATTTGGATATTATCAGCTTGAATTACAGCCGGGTAAGTACACAATAACTTTTAAAAGTTTAGAAAGCCTTGACCGTTATATAAAAATTGATTTTAAATCGGGAGGCGTACTCAATGTTAAGCTCGACCAAAATCTGTACTTACTGCAAGAAGTAGAAATAAAGTCGTCGCAAAACGACAATGTACGCGGTACACAAATGGGATATGACAAAATATCAAGTAAAATTATTAACGAGATTCCAGTAGTTTTAGGTGAACCTGATATTATAAAAGTAGCACTTTTGCTACCTGGGATTACTAGTGTTGGTGAAGGCGCATCAGGCTTTAACGTTAGAGGAAGCCCATCAGACCAAAACCTCTTCAACATTGATAACATCCCTGTTTACAACTCTACGCATTTGTTTGGTTTCTTTTCCGCTTTTAATCCTGATATTATCAATAATTTTACTCTCTACAAAGGGAGTATTCCTGCGCAATTTGGAGGAAGATTAGCATCTATTTTTGATGTTAGCACAAAGGTCGGAAGCATGGAAAATTTCTCAATGCGTGGTGGGATAAGTCCAATAGCAGTTAGACTAATGGTTGAAGGACCAATAGTAAAAAATAAAGTTAGTTATATTGCCGGTTTCAGATCTACTTACTCTGATTGGGTGCTACAACTTGTTGATGATCCGGAAATAAGAAACTCAAAAGCCGATTTCGGAGATTTGGTGCTTGGACTTGATGCCATACTAAATAAAAAAAACAGAATAAAAGTATTTAGTTATTATAGTGAAGATCGCATAAAACTTGCAAATAGTACAAAGTATAAATTTAAAAATCAAGGAGCTTCAGCAAATTGGCTTCACGGATTTAACACAGTAAACGATATTAACCTTTCATTTGTATATTCTGAATATCAGCTTGAAGAGCAAAACTCGGATTTGGAAATGGCTGCCTACAAAAAAAATTACAAGTTAATTCATAGTGAAGTAGATTTTGGCTTGAACTTACGACCTTCTGAAAATCATACTATCAACACAGGTGTTTCGGGAATACTTTATACGATAGACCGCGGAGAGTACCTGCCTCTTAATAACCAATCTGTAATAAATCCAATTAATTTTGGTAACGAAAAAGGTTTTGAATCAGCTGTTTACGTCAGCGACAAATGGAACATTACTCCATTAATTACTATCCTTGGCGGATTACGTTATAACCTTTATACATATTTAGGTTCGCAAACTGTGTACAAATATCAGGCAAACTCGCCACTAATACCTTCAACAATTACAGACACACTCTATTTTGGTAAAAATGAACCGATTAGTACATATGGCGGATTGGATTATCGACTATCTGTAAATTTTATCCTTAACCCAAATCTATCGTTAAAAGCCGGTTATAATCGATTACACCAGTATATTTTTATGCTAACCAATACTATTGCAACTTCGCCAACCGACACCTGGAAGCTGGCAGACTACAATATTAAACCAATGAGTGGCGACCAATTTTCAGCCGGTGCATATGCTAATTTGGGAGAAAACTTTGAGGTTTCGGTAGAAGGCTATTACAAATTAGTAAATAAATTGGTTGAGTATAAAGATGGTGCCGATTTAGTTACCAGCAAACATGTTGAACAAGATATCCTGCAAGGAAAATTAAATGCTTATGGTATAGAAACTATGGTAAAAAAACCTTTTGGAAAGTTAAATGGTTGGATTAATTACAGTTATGCTCATTCGTCAATATTAGTTAACAGTAGTATCGCCGGCGATAATATTAATTTTGGAGAACGATATCCATCAAACTACGATCATCCCAACACATTAAATATTGTTGCTAATTATAAAGCTGCAAGACGGTTTATACTATCTGCAAACCTAATTTATTCAACAGGTCGTCCAATTACTTATCCTGCGGCTATTTATTATCTTAACGGAAAGAAGATTCTCCATTATACACAGCGTAATGAATACCGCATTCCTGATTATTTCAGAATAGATGCAGCCATTAAACTTGAGGGCAATCTGCTTTCTAAGAAGTTAGCCCACGGAGTATTTATTTTTTCTGTTTATAATGTTACCGGTCGTAAAAATGCTTATTCGGTTTATTTTAAATCAAAAAACGGACAGATTACTGGTTATAAAATGTCGATATTTGGAACACAAATATTTTCCTTAACATATGACTTTAAACTAGGGAATTATGAAGACTAAAAATATAATAATGCTTATGTTTCTGCTAAGCAGTCTGTATTCGTGTATTGATAAATTTTGGCCTGAAATAGATAAATACGAAGATGTACTTGTTGTTGACGGATTACTGACTAATGGTACAGACACAACTGTTGTTAAGCTATCAATGTCGAGTTCTGTCAAAAACGGAAAATTTGTTCCGGTTGTAGGAAGCAATATGTATATTATTGATGAGAGCCAAACAGAAATTCACCTTACAGAAACTGAGCCCGGTATTTACAAAGTACTGGAAAATAACTTTACAGGACATGTGGGCAGCTCATATCAATTGCTCATTACTTTAGCAAATGGCAAGAAATATGAATCAGACATTTGTAGTATGCAGGCAGCCTCACCCATCGATTCTGTTTATGGTTTAATCGAAAAGCATCAAGTCCCTAACACCAATGATTATATAGAAGGAATACAGTTTTATATTGACAATCATGGTAATAATAACGATACAAGCTATTACCTTTGGAACTTACAACAGTCATTTGAATACAAATCGTCTTTTAACATCAATTATATTTGGACAGGAACTTACTTCGATCCGTATCCAAAACCCGATTCACTACGTACTTGTTGGCACACATCGCCTGTTCCTAACATTTTCTCCTTTACAACAAAGTATCTTGATGGTTCTGTGATTAAAAATCTCCCATTAAATTTCGTTTCAACTTACAGCAAAAGATTAAGCATAAGATATAGTTTGTATATTAAACAGCTCTCAATATCAGTTAGCGCATTCACATTTTGGAATGCTATGCAGCAGCAGGACGTACAGGCAAGCCTTTATTCACAGCAGCCAATTCAAATTAAAGGAAATATCCACAATACAGCCGATCCGGGAGAACCTGTTCTTGGTTATTTTACTGTTGCCGGTGTTTCTACAAAACGTATTTTTATAGATAGACCGCCATTGGTATTTTATTATGATAAATGTGCTCCTGACTATGATGGAATGCGGTTTATTAGATTTGAGCCCGGACCAATCTACATTACCGAAATTGATGGGACTCGCGCAATGGGAAATACAGAATCTTGCTTCGATTGTCGCTTAGAAGGTGGCTTGATAACTCCTCCTTATTTTTGGGAGTACTAAAAAAATTATATGGTGTCATTAACTAAATACTTATTTTCTTTACTGCTGCTGATTTTATTTTGGCACGATAGTGCTTTTTCACAAAATATTGAGAAAGTTACACTTGTAACTGATAGAAATTTGTACATTGCAGGTGAGCCTATTTGGTTTGGCGGAACTTACACAATACCTGACAACAAACTACCTCAACTTAGCAAAGTATTATATGTTGAGCTATTTAATAATGATACTCAGGTAGTTGCCTCGCAAAAAATAGTAATTGCCGATGGTATTATAAGTGGCAGAATAGCTATTCCAGCGCAAGCGTCAACGGGCTATTATATTCTTCGTGCATACACTAATTATCAGAAAAACTTTCCCGCATGGCAGTTCACATCTGTAGTATTGTCAGTAATAAACCCTTCGCTACAGTTGCCTCCAATCCAACTACTATCCATAAAAAACCAAACTGATATTGCAGTTATGGCTGATGGAAATATAGCCTTCAGAATTAAACAACCATTAGCGAGCAAAGTTGATTCCGTTAAACTTTATGTGAATCGATTATTTATTAATATAGATGGCTCGTATTTCTCCAATGGACTTGGAAACTTCAATTTCAAAGTAAAACCAAATGATAATATTACATTATTGATGATGCTCAAATCAGGCGATTCAGTTATGAGTCAAATCTTTAACTTAGGAGCTATGTCAGAAAAATTACTTGTTTCATACAAAGCTAACTATCTCGATGTTAACATTAAGTCAAAGACAATTAGCAATAAAAAACTGATTATTTCGATAATTAATATGGATAGCGGCAAACAAACTGATAGCAGCATATTCTTTAACAATGACAGTATTAATGTAAAAATTCCAATATCAGTTACAGGAAAAGGGCTATTGCAGATAACTGTTAAAGACAGCGGAGGAGTAAATATAGTACATACAGCTTGTTATATTCCAATGATAGCTACCTATAGAAAATCAACCGGTACAGAACGTATGGTTACTTCGGGTAACCCTATTTCCATTGATGTATCAGATATAGAAAGAAAGAAATATCCAATTGCAGTTTCGGTAGTTATGAGTGGCACACACAGTTACAATCAACAATTATTACCAGCATACATAATTGAGAATCCACAATATGCAAGTAATTTTTTATCCGCAAATACTTTCAATAATAAAATAACAAACCAAGTACGCATATCTGTGTCGTTACAACAAGAATATCTCAATAATATTGTTAACGATAAATATATTGTTCAGGAATTCACTACGCCAGAATTTTCCGGACTAACTCTTCAGGGGAAATTAATAAATATACAAAGCAACACTCCTGTTGCTAATGAAAAAATATATGCAACTGTACTCGGTGATAACCCCCAATTTCACGTATCATCTTCATTGAAAGATGGTACTTTTGTTATCCCCCTTAACTTTTGCTATAGTAAAAAAGATATTTATTTGACAACAAATAATGATAAAGGAGATAAATTGGAAATAAAAGTTGACAAAGGGTTTTGCCAAACTCATTCACCGTGGCAGCCTTCAAATTTTATTCCTGACACTACTTTAAAAGGGCTAATTACTCAAATGTATTTTGTTTATCAAGTTAACCACAGTTTTAATGTACAAACAGAACAAACAGATACAAATATAGTTTCAAATAGACCAATATTTGGGAATAATTTACTTCAAATACTACTTTCCGACTATGTTCAAATGTCGTCAACACCTGAAGTGTTTAATGAATTAGTGCCAAAGGTAAGAGTACGAAAAAAAAATGGCAACTACGAACTAATTATGTTTGACGATGATGTTAATCTAAAATACACAAATCCTCTTGTTTTAGTTGACGATGTTCCTTACAATAATATTAACGGGCTAATGGAAATTCAGCCAACGGTTATCAAAGAAATTGATGTAATAAATCATGAATACGTATATGGAAATAATACATTCAAAGGAATTGTAATGATTACAACAAATAGCGGAACCTTTACCAGCTTACCACTTTCAAAAGGTGGAGTTTTTGTTGAATTTGAAACGCTGAAGCCACCAATAAAGTTTGTCCCGTTTTCTAAATTAAATAATACCATAAGGAAACCTAATTTTGCAAATACACTTTATTGGGGGTTATTTAATAGCAACTCAATATCTAAGCAAATAACTATCGAAGCACCAAATAATATCGCCTACTATGAAATTAATATAGTTAGTTTGGCAGACTCGTTAGAAATCCTCAGGCACAATAAAATAAAAGTTAATAACAAACCTGATAATGACTTGAAATAGTAGTACGTTCTGTAATTGGGATATGCTTAAAAACGCATATAATATATATTGTCAATAAGATATAGTTATTATTCTTGTTAAAA
>CAZGWS010000161.1:0-7308 GCA_964528805.1 uncultured Lentimicrobiaceae bacterium
CCGCAATTAGCGAGCGGCAAAAGTAATATAATGTTTTAATATATCAAGCTTTTTTTGAAAAAATATGAAATGTTTTTTGTCAGAAAAAATATGCCTGAATTATGCATTATAAACTTTACCTATTAATCCGTTTATAGTAAGTAAAAAAATAATTTATGAACTATCCGCATTTAGCGAGCGGCAAAAATAAACCTCTTTTTATTAATAACAAGCTTTTAATTCTAAATAATTAATTAATTTCTTAATATGTGGGTAAATGCTTGATATAGCATGATATAAATGAGTGAAATTTTTGAATTAAATTTAGATTTAAGTATGTAGCTCTGAAAAAATGATTGATTTGAAAGTGTAGTTGCAAACTACACTTAGAATTGGTACGTATTGCAAATGTGCGCCAGTGTATTTAGCAGAGTTGGGTGGGTTGCGTTAGCAGCGGCGTGATTGGAGTGGTAGATTGGTGATATGACAGATGATTTTTTTGTTAGTAAACGGAGGCGGAGGAACGAAGCCAACGGCTTACTTACAAAAAAACAGCTGTCATGAAGCAACTACAAACGGAAAGCACGATTACCGCCATAAAAAGTAATAGAAAAATCTGCCTTCATTCCGCAATAGTTTGCGAAAATCAGACAGATAATGCCCCTTATTGTTTTACGTTAGAGCATAAACCAAAAATCCTACCTTTTGATTTTTCATTAATATCTTTGTATTCAAATTGTTTTAAGGTTAATCACCATATATGGTTAATGATTTATCAGCAGAAATAGTTATAACTGCACCAGTATTAATTATCAGACTATTACAAGTAGATTGTCCGGTAACTGAAGGATAATAATTATTTGAAGTAGGAATTGTAACATTAAAGGATGCATCTGGAATATAACCATATACTCCGCTCCAATTTTGTGTACTTTTTAGATTCCAATTATTATTTATTGCATTAACTTGCCAACTTACATCTTCATTATGTGCTGAAGGTGTCATGTTTTCAGGAAAAGCTTCTGTTGGTATATCCCATTCAGATTCAACCCAAATTGAACTCGGAGAAGTTACAGAACGAAGCCTGACAGCTTTTGTTTGATAATAATTCCATGGCTTTCCAATCCCGTTCTCATCAATTACTCCAAAGGCATCAATTAAAACACCTGTAGAATAATCACCTCCAAAGTACAAAAAATAACCATCATTTCCATTACCACTAATTATTCCACTATACTGATCAGCTTCAAAGCTATAATATCCCGAAAAAGCACTTGAATAAGCCGACAACACAAATGTTTCGCCTGGAGCTACACTCCCTACCAACTTTTGACTATAACGAGTATCCCCATTAACTTGCTTTGTAATATAAAAATCAACAGCGTCAAAATCAATTGTTGTTGTTCCAATATTGTAAAGTTCAATAAATCGCGAATCGTAGAAATTTTTCGGATCCGCAACCTCAGATATAATTAAATCAGGTGGTGGACAGGCACTACATGAATTAAAGCAAACTAAATCAAGTGTGGTATTTTTTGTGGGACCAGTATAAAATCGATTGTTTGTGCTGCCAGTTGTACAACTACTACTAAAATTCTCCCAAGTACTGCCGTTTTTAAATTTATATAAGTATTGCGAACTCTCAACTAAAGGGATTGTAACCTCCCAAATATCACCACTTGTATTTATCATTAAAGTATTGGACCAACCATTGAAGTCCCCTGCCAAATACACATCTCCAGTAACGGTTTCCTCTTGCATATTAACCCTAAAAGTTATGTTATAATTACTATAGATACCGCAATTAGTACAAGAGCCAAAGCAAACAGCATCAAGTGAATAATTAGATGAACCGGTAACTTCATTTCGGTTAGTTGTACCAGAGTATCTACACTCCTCCCTAACAGTTTCTTCTGTACCCCAACTATTTCCATTTAGATATTTAAACTGATATTGTACATTAGCATAAAGTGATAATGTAGTGCTATAAATACCATCACCGTCATTATCAAACATTTGGTTAGAGGAAGAGCTCCAGTTATTAAATTCGCCTGCAATATGAACACCATCGGCGGAAACAGTCTCATTTTCCATATTTACATTAAAAGTAACATCAATGGGAGTTCCTTCTTCTATAGAAATATTATCTACAATCCACTTCCTATACATACCAGGGCTGTATTTATATTTAAAAGCAATATATATATCTGTACCTGATATAGATGATAAATCAATAACTCCAGATGAAGCCCATGACTGCGCAGAATTGGGTTTCGTAAAGCTAAGCTCATTCCAAGTAAAACTATTTGGGTCACCTGTACCAGGATAGTTAACAGAATAGAGTAATTTTAAATAATTATCATTATCGCTATAGCCATAATTATAATAATTATGAAATAGCATAATTTCGTTTGAATAATTATCAAGATTTACCGGAGGAAGTATCAACCAATCTTCTTCTACATCGCCACTATTATATCCATTCATTAAAGCAAAATGGTTACTACTTGACCAATACCAGTTTTTTGAATTTCCTGTTACGCTATATGAAACACAGTCGCCCAAACCATAATCAAAACTTTCAGCATATGGCAATGACACGGTACCTTCCAATTCAAACTCAGCTGTATATATCCCTCTACCATGTGTTGCTGCCAATACAGTATTATCTGATTTTCTTAATTTCAACATATCAACTCTAACATTAGCTAAACCGGTTACTGCCGGTGCCCACTCAGGAACAGCATCGTTTAAAGTATTTGTAGTCCACACTCCTATTTCTGTGGCTAACATAACCTGAGCATTATTATCAGGATGAAAAATTGCCCACCGTATTGGCATATCAGGTAAATTCGATTCTTTTTCTTCCCATGTTGTTCCGCCATCACTTGTAAGCCAAACTGATGATACTCCATAATTAGAAAATGTTACCAATATATTATCTTCAGATGATCCTATAGCCACGCAAGATAAAAAAGATGTTGGAAAGTTTGGGTCACCAATCTCGGTAGAAGAAGCCGAAGACTCTGCTCCGGTTACTTTATATAGTTTTCCTGATTCGGTGCCAACAAATAAAGTTGATGTACCACTAGGCGAATATGGTGAATACTTTATGTGTGAAAATGGTACATTTGAAGTGGTTCCGATGGAAATAATTTCCCTGTTATTGGTTAAAGGAATACCACTCAAACGATAAAGAATATTTTTGGTGGTTCCAAAACTTTCAACTGCATTTGAATACAATATATTATTATCATAATCATAATCACCAGGACTAATAAAAGTACCGGTAGCAATATTATCAGTATATACCCGAGAGCCACTATTCCAGACTTGATAACGACTGCGTTGGTAACTTGTAATATAAACTTCAGATTCATTTTCATCCCAAAAACAGTAAGCACCATCGCCACCAGAAATCATATCAGTAATACCAACCGGAGTTCCAGTATAAAGCATAGTACCATTATCTTGGGCTCCTGCTAAAAAATTATTTGATCCTGCGGTAGGGTTTATGGCTCCACTATAATATTGTAATGTATTGTAGCCTTGATTTCTCTCAATAAATATGGGAGTATTCTGACCACTTGTATTACTTAAAAACACTCCACCATCACATGTAAAAACAGCAGTACCTGGAGTACCAGTTTTATACTGAATATTGTGCTGATCAGCATGAACATAATCATTTCCTCCTCCTGCATACATTAGTGACCAATCAGAAACTTTTGTCCAACTAGTTCCTGCATCACTTGAATTCCAAAGATCAAGTCCTCCTGTAAATATCCTATCAGGATCAACAGGATCAACCTGTAATATAAAAGCATGCCATGCTAATGTTGTCCAATCGATAGCCGGTATGTTAACAGATGACCAAGTTGCACCAGCATCAGTTGATTTGGCAATATAATATCCGTTATAGTATGTAAATCCATTAATATGTCCGCCTGCAAATTGGGCATAAACTCTATTTGGGTCAGATGGTGAAACAGCAACAATTGTTCTTGCCGGAATTAAACCACTACTACTAAGAAGTCCATTATAATTACTGTAAACAGTCCAACTACCAGATAATCCTGTATCAGAAAAAAGTACAGTTGCGCCTCCATCTCCATCAAGATTTTCCATAGTTCCGATAAAAATACGCCCATTGGTTGTTACCTCAATGTCAGCAGGTGTGTAAGGTACTGTTTTTCCAGAAATATTTGGCAGTACTTGTGTCCATGTTGCTCCTCCATCTGTTGAGCGGTACACACCATCACTTGGCAGGCTTTGATGGTCAGGTCCTTCGTATGTTCCAGAAGCTACGCATGCATATATGGCGCTTGTCCCACTTTCGTTAACTATTTCAATATCTGTAATATATTCAAAATCTTCGGTTGATGCTAATAAATTCCAAGTAGTACCACCATCAGTTGTTTTAAAAATACCAGCACCTAAACCTGAAGACTCGCGATATATCACTCTAGCTGTTTCTGCTTCCCCAGTGCCTACATAAAATGTATTTGTACTATTTGGGTCGTATGATATGGAACTAATTGCCAAGTTACTCCAAAAGTCGTCAACTACTACCCATTGTGAGTTAGCATCAGTTATATCATTGGTGTACCACAATCCACCAGTTACACCACCGGCCCATACCTTATTATGGTTAGTATCATTTGGGTCGAACATTACTGCCCGTGTACGCCCCCCCATATTTGCTCCAGAGCCTGTCCAGTTTAGTGATGGCACGTAATTTCTTGAATTTTTTTGTTCTTGTTCAATGGCATAGGTATAATTATAGGAGCTAAGAAGCCGTTTCTTTGGCACATAACCCAAATTAGGATCGAATGTTTTAATATACTCTTGAAATGCTGCCATATCAGGTTCGTCAGGTGCTTTTAATCCATCTTTATGCTTTGATGGTTTATCAGAAAACAATGATGCTTTATCTAAAATAAATTTCTCGTAGTTTTCTCTTTTTAAATATGGGTCATCAGGTACTAAAATCATAAAAAGTGCAATGGTAACCGAAATGGGAATAAACATAAAAAGCTTAATTATTCTCATAATTATTTAGGGTTGATGAGTAAAACACGCAAATATATTAAATTGAATAGACCAAACATAGTTATTTGAATATTTATAACTATTCTAAATTACACAAGAGATGTTATACCAACTATCCCCAAATTACCGATATTACTTGTTTCCTTTTCCCTTTCTTTTTGTTAGAAAATATTTACAGAGCTTTGTTTATTCAAATATTTTCTGCCTCAATAAAGAAAAAAATAATTAATTTATTTTTCAGTAATATGGAATTATTATTGGTATAAACTTGGTTAATATATACATCAACATAAGGGTTGAGTTAGTTTTGGGGCTTTGCAACCTGAACGGTTTGCAAACTACTAAAATTGGCACGCATTACAAATGCGCGCCAGTGTGGGGTTGGGAAAAACCCGGCTGGTTTGGACGGATTTGGGTTATGTTTGCGTTAGCTGCGGCAGTGATTGAAACGGTAGCTTGCTGAAATTACGATGTAGTTTTTGTTTGTAGATGGATGCTGACGAAGGAAGCACACATACTACTTACAAAAACACATTAGTAATAAAGCAACTACAAGTGTAAAGCACGGTTGCCGCCCTCATAAAAACCACAATAATTATTCTATACCTCTATCATTTCAATAAAATCATCTTCCGAAATAATTGGAACATTTAGTTTATTTGCTTTTTGCTTTTTTGCCGGTCCCATGTTACTGCCTGCGATTAGAAAACCTGTTTTTGTCGAAATTGAGCTTGTATTTTTACCTCCGTATTTTTCAATTAATGTCTTTATCTCATCACGTGAATGCTTTTCGAACACTCCGCTAACTACAAATGAAGCTCCATTGAGAGTTTGATTAAACTCATTTTGCGTTTCGCTTATTTCTAACTGAACTCCTGCTTTTGACAGTTTTTCAATGATAACAAGGTGTTCGGATTTACTAAACCAGTTTATAATGGATTCTGCAATCTTCACCCCTATTTCGTCAACTTCTATCAAATTATCGAATGTGGCATTTTGGATTGACTTTATATTTCGATAATGAGCCATAAGTTTCTTGGCAACAGTTTCGCCCACATACCTAATTCCCAACCCAAATAAAACTCTGGCTGCCGGTACTTGTTTAGATTTTTGGATTCCTTGTATAATATTATTAACCGTTTTTTCCTGAAAACTAATTTTCTTATCCTTTTTGCCATCTTTGCCTTTAATGGTTTTTTCCAAGCCAATTAGCATATCGTAGTTAAGACTGTAAAAGTCGGACACTGTAAGCACAAGGTTATTATCGTACAGCATTTCCACCTTCCCTTCACCAAGGCTATCAATATTCATAGCTTTGCGGGATATAAAATGCTCAAGTTTACCCTTAATTTGTGGAGGGCAATGGTCTTCATTTGGGCAATAGTGTACTGCCTCACTCTCGTTTTTGATGAGTGTTGTACCACACTCGGGACAGATTGTAATAAAGTTTACAGGGGTTGAATTTGCAGATCGTTTATTGAGGTTAACGCTAACAATTTTTGGAATTATTTCACCGCCTTTCTCAACAAAAACATAATCGCCGATTCTGACATCAAGTGCTTTAATAATATCGGCATTATGAAGAGTTGCTCGTTTAACAACAGTACCTGCCAATAGTACGGGAACAAGATTTGCGACAGGAGTAACTGCTCCGGTACGACCAACTTGAAAATCGATTGATGACAGAACGGTCTCCACTCTCTCGGCTTTAAACTTATAGGCTATAGCCCATCTGGGATTTTTTGCAGTAAATCCAAGTTGTTTTTGGTGTGCAATACTGTTTACTTTAATAACAATGCCGTCGATTTCATAATTTATATGCCGGCGTTCTTCTGCCCAGTCGGTTATAAACTCAAATATTTCGTTAACATTTTTACAGATGGCAATATTATTTGATATCTTTAATCCCATATTAGATGCCAACTGCAAACTTTCGTAATGAGTTGCAGCGTCAAGCTGGTTTCCGGGTACATAATACAAATAGCAATCCAAGTGCCGCCGAGCAACTTCGGTGGGGTCTTGCAGTTTAAGTGAACCTGATGCTGCATTTCGCGGATTTGCGAAAGGTTGTTCTCCCACATCTTCACGCTCTATGTTCATTTTATTAAATCCATCAATTTTCATAAATACTTCACCTCTAATTTCAAAATTTGGAGGATAGTTGTTACGAAGTTTTAGGGGGATACTTTTTATTGTTCTAACGTTATTTGTAACATCGTCTCCAACTACGCCATCACCGCGCGTAACAGCCTTAACAAGCACTCCATTTTTATAAAT
>CAZGWS010000162.1:0-7299 GCA_964528805.1 uncultured Lentimicrobiaceae bacterium
AATAATTAAGTTTTTTCTTTTTGACCTTATGTGCCTGCCGGGTTCAACAAAAATAGCAGCAGCTACAATTAAGTCGTTGCAGTACCATCAAATTACATTATGGGAAAAACATGGCGTTTTTAGTATTGCCGATAACCTTAGTAATTGTTACGATTTAATAGATATAGCAGCTAAATCGGCAAAAATTTACTTTATGTGCGCAGCAACAGGAATACAACCTCAGGGGCTTACCAATAAACAGTTGGATCAGTTAAAAAAAATTGAGTTTTAATCTATAATATAATGTAACTTCAACATTTATTTGTGGTGTTCCAACAATTCCCACTTAATATACGCACTTTGTACCTGTTTGTTTTTTAACATTTTATTTACTCTTTCATGTTTATTAGCGTATAGCAGATTTTTTTATCTTTTTTGGGTAATACCGTCTCTGCCCTGCCATAAAAAGATTACTTTTTAATTTAGTTCTCATAACTAAATATAAATAGAGTAATACAAGATTAGTAATTAAAATAATTGCATAATATAATATTTTTGTTGGAAAAGATACAAGTTGGCAACAAATTTGAGGATAGATATCTTATATTGCAACGAATTAAATTATAGGAAGTAATTATATGAAACGAACGACCATTATCTTAAAAAAATATTTCAATTATTTAGTCAATAATATTATACTTCCTTTTAGCCTTACATTTCTTCTTTCATTATCATGCATTGCTCAATACGAATCGGCAAGCAATGACACTATGAGACACAATATCAACCGCATACGCTTTGTAAACAAATTTCCTATGCAACAAAATACTGGGGATAAAGGAATATTTGATTGGGTAATTAAATTTGTTTTTGGCAAAAATAAAGACGTTCTGCTCATTCGTCCGATTTCGGTATTTGCCGATAATCCTAATGCCTTTTGGGTGCTAGATCAAGGACTGGAAAGTGTGGTTAATGTACAAGAGAACGTTGGGCATATCCCCCACCATTCAGATATTCAGTTCTCATCACTGGTTGGAATTTGTAAATCAAAGCATAATAATCTTTTTTTTACAGATTCCAGATTAAATAAGATTTATACACTTGACAGAGAAGAAGACAACATTTTTGAGTTTACAACAAATGACAATTTAAAACAGCCAACCGGCATTGCTTATTCCAGTAAAAATGATGAATTATGGGTTGTTGAAACTGCATTACATCACATTTCAATTTTTAATATGAATGGTACATTGGTTCGGCAAATCGGGAGTAGAGGAAGTGGTGAAGGTGAGTTTAATTTCCCAACCTTCATTTGGATAGACAAAAACGGATTGGTTTACATTGTTGATTCAATGAATTTCAGAATTCAAATATTTAATAGTAATGGAGATTTTATAACAACATTTGGACACATTGGCGATGCAACCGGAAGCTTTTCCAGGCCTAAAGGTATAGCAACTGATTCATTTGGTAATATTTACGTTGTTGATGCATTATTTCATGCAGTTCAAATTTTTGATATTCATGGGAATTTTTTGTACCACTTTGGCAGTCAGGGTTCTGAAGATGGACAATTTTGGATGCCCACAGGTATTTACATCGATGAAAATGATTACATTTATATTGCCGACAGTTATAATTCGCGTATTCAGGTATTTCAACTTATTAACGGACAAATGTATGATGGCAATGAAGATTAAAATATTACTAATTTTTCTTATCCCAAGCTATTTGTTTTCACAATCCATAGTTAATACTGTGCATAATTTATCTGCAAACGGACCGGGACAGGTAAAAGCAAATACTGAATCGGAAATTTGCGTTTTTTGCCATACTCCTCATAATAGTAACCCTGAAGGACCTCTGTGGAATAGAAATACTCCCGGGATAAACTTCACCCTATATAACAGCTCAACTTCGATTGCTGTTGTGGGGCAACCTGATGGGTCGACTCTATTATGTTTATCATGCCACGATGGTACAATTGCACTTGGAAGTGTATTAAGCCGACCTTCAATTATAAATTTCACCTCAGGAATTACCACAATGCCTATAGGAACTGAAAATCTGGGCACCGATTTATCAAACGACCATCCGGTATCTTTTGTCTATAATTCATCACTTGCCGCAGCAAATGGTGAACTTGTGGATCCGGCTAACTTAAACTGGTCAATAACCCTCGACAACGGTAAATTGCAATGTACGGCATGTCATAATCCACATGAGAATTATTATAATAATTTTCTGGTAACTTCAAATAAATACTCTGAATTATGCATGCTGTGCCACGATAGAAACTATTGGATAACATCTAGTCATAGGAATTCAAACGCCACATGGAATGGTTTAGGTACCAACCCATGGTTTCATACATCATATACAACCGTTGCCGAAAATGCATGCGAAAATTGTCATAGTCCTCACAACGCAGGTCTTAGCCAGCGCCTTTTAAATTATCAGGATGAAGAAATTAAATGCCTTGTATGCCATAACAGTAATGTGGCAAGTACAAATATATTAGTGCAATTAAATAAGCCGTATAGCCACAATGTATATAACTACACTCAAATTCACGACGCATCGGAAGGAGCCTTGTCTATAACAAAGCACGTGGAATGTGAAGACTGTCATAATCCTCATGCTGCAAGAGATTTTAATACTTCTGCACCAACAGTTAGAGGTTCAAATGAGGGCGTACAAGGTATTAATTTAAGCGGTGGTGATGTTAATCCGGTTACTTATGAATACGAAATATGCTTTAGATGCCATGCTGACAGCCCGGATAAACCGGCGAGCCCTACATCAAGGCAAATTGAACAAAATAACGTACGTTTTGAATTTGACATAGGAAATCCCTCTTTTCATCCGGTTGCAGGACCCGGAGTAAACCCTGACTGTCCAAGTCTTATTTCACCACTAAACGAAAATAGTGTAATTTTTTGCACAGATTGCCATGCCAGCGATGGTGCAGGTTCACCGGCTGGACCTCATGGATCAACTTATCCACAAATATTAAAATATAATTACTCTACTGCCGATTATACTCCGGAATCATACCAGGCTTACGAGCTCTGTTACCAGTGTCATGATCGAAACATTATAACAGGTAGAAATTTTCATGGAAATTTTCAAAGAAGAGTACACAGAAAGCACGTTGTTGGTGAAAATATATCTTGTAATGCATGTCATGATCCCCATGGAATTAGCAGCACTCAAGGAAATTCTACCAATAACTCACATTT
Source organism: uncultured Lentimicrobiaceae bacterium (assembly GCA_964528805.1). Lineage (GTDB taxonomy): Bacteria > Bacteroidota > Bacteroidia > Bacteroidales > F082. Next base: position 3,222 of record CAZGWS010000162.1, read on the forward strand.
AATTAACTTCGATTTAAGCATTGTGCAACCATGGAATGGTCAGCTAAGGTACGAGGATACAGGCTCCTTTAGCGGACGTTGTTTCCTTTCTTGCCACGGTGTAGTCCATAAACCGAAAAGGTATGGCAATTGTAACTAAACTAATTACTTATGAGATTTTCAATAACTTCTTTTAGGTTTAAAATAACAATCTCTCTTATTATAGCCATTGCTACAATTTCATTTTTATCATTTTATATTTTCAATCATTCCATCAGGAAAATTATACATGAAGATAATGAAACACACATCATATCGCTATTAGATATTCTAAGAGATCAGTACTATAATAATTTGGAAACAGGTAATAAGGGTTTGCTCATCATGCTTCTAAACAGAACCCAAAATAATGACAAAGTTATAAACACTTACTTTTTCGATTCTACGGGAATCCAAACCTACCCTACAGACTCAGAAAAGATAACAATAGACGAACTTTGTGATGGAGACACTTCTATTTTAGACAAGCAAATTAAGCTAATATCTTTCGAGTCGGGAGAAAGACATTTCACAAGAGCCTTTGTGCAAATGGTAAACAATGCCAAATGCTACGAATGCCATTCACCAAACACCAAATCACTTGGGTATTTAGTTATTGATTTTTCAACACAAGAAACAGAGAAAAGCCTTGTCTTTGTAAGAAAATTTAGTCTGTTTTTCACAATAATTCTCATACTAATTATTATTGGATTGGTAATTATTCTGCATTATCGCATTGTTAAAACATCACTTTCAAGTTTTGAAGAGACAATAAACGAGATAAATAAAGGTAATTTGGATAAGAGAATTGGAATTGGCAAATCTAAGGAGTTGGGCAAACTTGCCAAAAGCTTTAACAATATGGTTGAAACATTTCAACGCACTCAAAATGAACTTAACACATGTCATATCAGAGAAATGGAAATAAAAAATAAGATGGCTTCAATTGGTATGATGGCATCGCGTTTAGCACATGAAATTCGCAATCCCCTTACCGGTATTGCCAATGCCACGGAAATAATAGTAAAGGAGATGCCTGATGATGAAAATAAACCAATACTGGAAGAAATGCGCAGGCAAGCCACTCGCGTTAATAATGCAATACTTAATATGCTTAGGTTTTCACATTCCCATGACATAGAGCTTAGTAACAAAGATTTACACAAAATAATTAAAGCATTGATTTTCTTTATTCAAAATCAGGTAAATAAAAAAACCATCGAATTTAAGCAAGAACTCGACCCTAAAGTTCCGTTATTTCTATTTGACCACGAACAAATTGAAAACGTACTTTTAAATTTGGGACTAAATGCAGTACAATCAATAAATGAAACCGGCTCCATAACTTTTGCAACAAAGTTTGATGAAAAAAATCAGCAAGTATTAATTATGGTACGTGATACTGGTTCAGGAATGTCAGAAAAAGTTAGAAAGAATGTGTTTATTCCGTTTTTTACAACACGTACTGAAGGAACAGGATTAGGTCTTGCCATTTCTAAAGAAGTAGTTGAAAAACACAAAGGTAAAATTTGGGTAGAAAGTATTGAGGCTATAGGTTCAACCTTCTTTATATCTTTACCGGTAAAAAATGAGGCATAAAAATAATAAGGCATATAATTATATAGTATGAAATTATTAAAAATACTTGTTATAGACGATGAAAAACTTATAAGGTGGTCATTTGAGAAACATTTTAGTTCGAAAGGGTATAAAATTTTCACTGCCGAAACAGGTGAAGAGGGAATTGAAATATTTAGTAAGCATTACCCTGATATTGTTTTTATTGATAATAGATTGCCAAAAATGCAAGGCGTTGAAGTATTGCTAAAAATTAAGGAGATTGATGAAGATGCACCAATTGTATTTATGAGTGCCTACAGCTCAATTGATGCAGCCGTACAAGCAATGAAAAATGGGGCTCTTGAATATGTAAACAAACCATTTTCATTTGAGGAAATCGAAATAATAATTAAGAAAGTAATTAATAATACTGATCTAAATAACGAAATACAGCTTTTTAGAAGACAACAGCGCGATAAAATTACATTTAATAATATAATAGGTCAGTCTCCTGTATTTAAAGAAATACTACAAATATCAAAGCGAATTGCACGTTCCGAATCAACAACAATTTTGTTATTGGGCGAAAGTGGCACCGGTAAAGATTTGTTTGCCAGAGCTATTCATAACGAAAGTAACAGAAGTAAAAATCCGTTTGTGATTATAAACTGTGCTACTTTTCCTGATACTTTGTTGGAGAGCGAAATATTCGGGCATGAAAAAGGTGCATTTACCGATGCACAAAAATTAAAAAAAGGTCTTTTTGAGATTGCCGAAGGAGGTACGGTATTTTTAGATGAAATTGGAGAAATTAACCAAACCACTCAAGTTAAGCTTTTGGGGATACTTGAAAATCGTACATTTAAAAGGTTAGGGGGTACTGTAGAAATACCGGTTGACATACGGATAATTGCTGCTACCAATTGCGATTTAAAACAATCTATTGACGACAAAACATTTAGAGAAGACCTTTATTACCGACTTAAAGTTTTTCAAATTGATATTCCACCTCTTAGAAAACACAAAGGTGATATACCTGACCTTATACATTTTTTTATAAGCCAGTTTAATTTCCAATTCGGTAAAAACATAAAGGATGTAACCAATGAAACCACTGTATTAATGCAAAAGTACCAGTGGCCAGGTAATATACGCGAGCTAAGAAACGTAATGGAACGCGCAATTATTCTTGAAAACACTGATGAAATTCAGGTTAAAAGTTTACCCGGTGAAATAAGCAACTCTATTAATAGTAAACCTGAAGTAGAAGGTGATTACATAATAGATATACCTGAACATGGTTTCTCACTAGAAGAAATGGAAAAGCAGGTTATCCAGCAAGCACTTCAAAAAGCCATGTTTAATCAAACAAAAGCCTCGCAGTTACTGGGTATATCAAGAGACACTCTTCGCTATAAAAAGAAGAAACACAACCTATAAAATCGTATTTGGGCATTTCACCCACCCCAATTGGGTGTTTTACCCCAATTTTTACCCTCTTTTCATAATTTGCTTATTAACATTTATCCCCGATATTTTTTATTGTTAATTATTTATCAATAGTAGATAAAATAAAATTATTAATAAAAAACCTTAAAATTTCTTAACAAATCATAATTTTATTTTCCTGTAAATTATTTCCTGAAACAAAAAATTGAAATCCAAACTACTGTAAATTAATTGTTATTTTTTCACGTTGTTAACGGACAAATTAATAAATTGAAACTAAATATCTGTATAACTCTGATTACACGTATATTGTAATTCTTGAAAATTTGTAATCCTCATTCTTAAACCGTTTATTCTCTGAGGTAAATTACCTCTTATACCCTCCTTATTATGAGTATATTAATTAATATTCTCAATCTTCTGTTAACAAAATTATTGCCCTAATTACTGCAAATAGTTTTGTATTTGTGCCACAATTATATTAAGAATGGTTCTAAATTCATTTTTTTATTTGCTTAGGCACAGAGTTTGGTACACCCAAAACGAAAACAATTTTTTAAACTAAATAATGAAATAATGAAAACTTTAACAAAAGTACTAACAGTAATTTTTTTAACTTGTGTGGTACAGGTAGGTATAGCACAAAGTATAGTTGGAAGTGCCCATGATTTTTCAAGTGAAACTTGGAATACCTCAGGCGAAATTTGTATTGTTTGCCATACACCTCACAATGCCGATAATACGGTAACCGATGCTCCATTATGGAATCACCAGACAACAACAGCAACTTTTACACTTTACACTTCAGCTACTCTTGATGCTACAGATTTAGGTCAACCAAGTGGAAATTCAAAATTATGCCTAAGCTGCCACGACGGTACTGTTGCAGTAGATAATTTTGGTGGAACAACAAATGGTGGTGATTTCGTTTCAGGAAGTAAACTTATAGGAACTGATTTATCAAACGACCATCCTATTTCATTTACTTATAATACTACATTGGCAACTGCTGCTGGTGGACTTTTTGATCCTGCAGTTGAAAATTCTGGTC
>CAZGWS010000163.1:0-1231 GCA_964528805.1 uncultured Lentimicrobiaceae bacterium
ACTAACAAAAACTACTACGGTATTTCAACAATCTACCGCTATAATCCCTGCCACAGGAAACCATCATCGTAATAAATTTAAACAGGCAATTTTAATGTAAGGAACTCTTGTAAAATCCGACAAAATAATAAACTAACATATGCGTATATTATTTGTTCTATTTATTGTAACCGCCATACCACTATCTTCAATAGGGCAGGGTTGTAGCGATGCAGGTCTTTGTACCGTTTCGGCGTTGAATACAGGCTTTGGGAAGGAAAATCGTAGTACAACAGGTAAGTTTTACACAATATTCGGACTTGGCGAGCAAAATGTAATAAATATTACAACACAGATTGAAGCAAATCTCCCTACATTTAAAAATCAAACAGTTCAAATAAAATTACCCTATAATTTTACTTTTGGTAATCTTGGCAGCATAAGCGGTCTTGGCGACTTAACAATATCTTTAAATCAGCAACTGCTTGCCGTTAATAAATACACATTAAGTGTTGTTACCGGACTTAAAATACCATCTAACGATGCAAATAGGTCGCTAAACGGATTTCCGTTGCCAATGGCATACCAAACCGGTCTCGGTACCTATGACATAATACTCGGTGTGAGCCTCAACATAAAAACGTGGCATCTTAGCTTTGGATACCAGCATCCATTTGGACATAACCAAAACCAATTTGAGCATAAAGCAGATAATCCGCAATATTTTAACAATTACAATCAGTCGTACTACCTAAAGCGTGCCGACGATATAATGTTACGCATTGAAAAAGAAATTAAAGCTAATGAGTTTAACCTTGCATTTAGCGTACTTCCTATTTATCACCTTTCTGATGATATAATATTTGGAAATCAAAAAGTTGCCGGATCGTCGGGGTTAACCCTAAACTTAAATGCTAAAGCCAACAAACAATTAAAAAATAATATTGCACTAAGCCTTGCACTTGGTGCCCCAATCATCGATCGCAAAGTACGCCCCGATGGATTAACACGTAGCTTTGTTATTATGTTTTCGGTGTTAAAAGAGTTATAAAATACTGTTTACCACTATTGTATTATCCTTTTCATTTAGCTCCAATTAATATGGTAAAGTGAACTCACTATCAGATACTACTGAAATATATTACACTATTTTAGCACGCTCGAAAGGTTTTGTACGATCAAAAATATAACGATATGTAACGTGCGTTTTTCTAACTTTACCACCAATTTGCTTAACAAGTTTAATCATTTT
>CAZGWS010000163.1:1331-7265 GCA_964528805.1 uncultured Lentimicrobiaceae bacterium
TTTTTTCATTGAGTTAAACAATGCAGTTGATTGAGTAATAGTGATCGGCTTAACGCCCTTGAAGCTAGCCCATGCAGCATTAAATATCTCCATAAAATTTCTTGCTACTAACGACGGATCTTTCTTATTATAAAAGTTGAATGTAATATTTTGATCTTTACGGATTACAGCAGCCTTACTAATGATAATTGGGTCTATACCTCCCGGAGTGAGCGGTAAATGAAATGTAAATTGATTAAAATAATTTTTAAATCCGTAATTCTCAAAAAGCTCATTGTAGTACTTAAAATTATAGGGCATTTTATAGATTGGTTCGTAGAAACCCTCCGATAGGCAGCCCCAAAAGTTTTCGCGCGATCCAAAATTAATAGGACCATCCATCGCATCCATACCCCGATTAATAAGCCAATTTTTTGCAGCATCAAAAAGCATATTAGCAGCATTCCTATCATTAACACAGTCGAAAAAGCCGCATCCACCCACTATCATCGTACCGTCCTTTACATTAGCTTTTTCAGTATAAAAAGCTGCTATTTTTCCAATAACTTCACCATCTTTATTCAGCAGTATCCACCTTACAGCCTCACCTTTCTTAAAAAATTTATTCTTTCTGTGATCAAACACTTTTTCAATATCCTCATCTAAAGGTCGAATCCAATTAGCGTCATCCTGATAAAGTGTTGATGGGAATTCTAAGAATTTTCTGATGTTTTTCCTATTTTCAACTTCTATTAAAAAAAACTTTTTTTGCATAAATAAATATAATTAAGCTCAAAAATAGTAAAAAATCGTTATACCGTAAATTGTGTAATCATCAAATAAAATCAGTTAAAGAATTTAGTTAAATAAGAGTTTGTAACGATATTCACTATACTTTTGTATTTTATTTAATCCAAATTAATCACAATGTCAAAAAATATATATATTACTGCTACAGAGGCTAATACGAAAATTATTTCAATCGTTATAAGCACACTAAATATACTAAACCACCGCTTTCAAAAAGTTGGTTTCTTTCGTCCGATAGTAAAATCAAGCGAAGTAATTGGCGAAGATATTAAACTCATTTCATCACAATTCAACATTGAACTTGATTATAAGTCGATGTATGGAATAACAAGTGATGAAATTGCAGTATATAACAGCACTCTTGACACTTCGGGGATGTTTAGTGCCATTATCGAAAAATACAAGCTTCTTGAACAAGAATGCGACTTTATATTGGTAGAAGGAAGCGACTACAGCAGCCATCTAAACTCATTTGAATTTGGGTTTAACTTGATGATTGCAAACAATCTTGCATGCCCAATTATTACTGTTGTTAGCGCAAAAAACAGGAGTGTTACTCAAACAGTTGAGGCTACAAAGCTAATAAGTCAGATAATACTTAGTGAAAAATCGAAACAACTGGGATCCATTGTAATTGGAGCAAACGCTGAGGATATGTCTGCAATCAAAAGTGCTTTACAAGTTACCTCACTAAAAGATCAGTTGAGCTTTGTTATACCTGATTATAATAAAAGTATTATTAATCCAATAGAACAATTTAGTTCTTATGTTAATATTGAAGAATTGATAAAAAAAATAGAGACAACCACTTGTGATATTGTAACGCCAATAATGTTTGAATACACATTATTTAACATGTCTAAAGAGAATCGCAAACATATCGTACTTCCCGAAGGTGATGACGATAGGGTACTAAAAGCTGTAAGCATACTGTTAAAAAAAGATGTTGTTGATATTACTTTACTTGGTAATAAAAATGAAATAGCAGTTAAGGCATCTGCCTTAAACATAAACTTGGAAGGAGCAAATATTATTGATCCGGCAACTACTAAGCTAATGGGCGATTATGCAACTGAATATTATAATTTACGGAAGCACAAGGGAATTTCGATGGAAACTGCTATAGAAACCATGCACGATGTCAGCTATTTTGGTACAATGATGGTACACCGTGGAGTAGCAGATGGGATGGTGTCGGGGGCTGCACATACAACCCAGCATACAATAAGACCGGCTTTTGAGTTTATTAAAACAAAACCGAGAGTTTCCATTGTGTCGAGCTCATTTTTTATGTGCTTACAAGATCGTGTACTGGTTTATGGCGACTGTGCTGTTAACCCAAACCCAAACGCTGAACAACTTGCTGACATTGCAATAAGCTCGGCACATACAGCTGCCATGTTTGGTATGGATCCACACATTGCTATGCTGTCATATTCTACCGGAGTATCAGGCAAAGGTGATGATGTTGAGAAAGTTAGAGATGCAACAAACATAATAAAAGAGCACAATCCTAAATTAAAAATCGAAGGTCCTATACAATATGATGCAGCAGTTGATGCTGCTGTAGCCAAAATAAAAATGCCCGACAGCAAGGTTGCAGGAAAAGCAAACGTATTTATCTTTCCTGATTTAAATGCCGGAAACATTACCTACAAAGCTGTACAGCGGTCAGCAAATGCTTTGGCAATCGGACCGGTATTACAGGGGTTGAATAAACCCGTTAACGATTTGAGTCGCGGATGCCTGATTGATGATATTGTAAATACGGTTGTAATAACGGCAATTCAAGCACAGCATGTGTAGTTGTAAGGTTATTAATCGTAAACTTTACCGGCAAGTCTTTTTTTCATCATTGGCATACTAATAAATACAAATAGAAGATTTATTGATATGGGACTGAATATTGTCCACCACAAAGACAAATTAACAGCAATCGACATAAAATAAATACCCCACCAAAACAAAATTTCACCGGCATAATTGGGGTACTTTATAAGCCCCCAAACGCCTTTTTGCAGCCTTATATTTTTATTAGCATCTAACTTACGATGTTGTCTAAGTGTTTCGTCAGCTGTTTTTTCAAGATATATAGCACCACTTGTAAATACAACGGCAATTACTGTAAGCCATGTATTTGGCGATATAACCGATGAGTTAAAAGCATAAAAAATTGGCGTTAAACCTAAAAATACCAGTGCAGAAGGGATTAAATGTATTGTAATAAAGCTTGTAAGCCAATACCACTTTCCCGTTTTTTTCTTAATATTAATATATCGCCAGTCTTCATCTTCCATTCCGTCCCAGCGCAATATCCAATTCCACGTCAGCCGTGTACCCCAAACTACAATCAATACCCAAATAATCTTGTAATAAAAGTCGGTCTCACCCGAGTTAAAAAGCCAGTAGATAACAATAAATATTGGTGCAGCACTCCAATATGGATCGTATATGCTTGAGTTTTTATATCGAAAGCTAAAGATAAAAATGATAAGAGTAGCAATAAAATCAGCTAAAGCCGTCTTCCACAATATATCAGATATAACTACATATTTTAACGTCAGCACAGCTGCAAACAATGCAATAAGATAAATAAATAGTATCTTTAACAGATCTTTAACTTTCTGCTTCATAGTTATTTGTATGTGTTATACATATTGAATAAAAAGCGATTATATCATGTAGAAGCAATAGTTAACTTCCAGCCGGACCAGAATACTCGGCATTGCTGAAAGCAAGAATAGGATAAAATATTGGGCTTAGAAGTATAAGTCCTATTGTAAAGCCTACCCCTTTTCCAAAACTCAATGAAAGCAGATTAATCATCCAAATGTAAAAGACTAAGTTGACTCCGGGAATTAAAAATAATAATATCCACCACCATGGTTTACCAACTATCCTCAGCATAACTAACTTATTGTAAATTGGGATTAACACAGCCCAACCCGGCTTTCCTGCCTTTTCAAATATGCGCCAAAAAGTGTATATGTAAAAGATTACAATTAAAATTATAAAAAACCATGATCCAGTACCTATACTTTCAAAATTCTGCATGTCATTATCCATATCAAGTTATTTTTAGTTAAAGCATCAAAGGTATAAAAAAAGATTAAAACGACTGTAAAGCCCTTTTTCAATATTTTATTTTCTTCCAAAAAACAGAAATTATCAAACAAAGAATTGTCAAAATATGACAAGCTCCAATTATATCATCTTTAGTATGTTAACTTCTCTATCCTCTAAAAATCTCCACTTACCTCGTGGCAGATCTTTTTTGGTGAGCCCTGCGAATACAACTCTATCCAATCTAACGACCTCATATCCAATATGTTCAAAAATACGGCGCACAATCCTGTTTTTACCTGAATGCAACTCTATGCCAATGTGTTTTTTATCAGGTTCATCAATTACCCAGTTTATTTTATCCGGAATAACAACCCCATCTTCAAGCTCAACACCCTCTATAATCTTCAACAAATCGTTTTTTGTTAAAGGCTTGTCAAGTACAGCATGATATAATTTTTTGATACCGTGTTTTGGATGTGTTAGCCTTGTTGTTAGTTCGCCATCGTTGGTAAACAATAATATTCCGGTTGTATTACGGTCAAGCCTTCCTACTGAATAAATCCTTTCTTCACATGCTTTCTCTACCAAATTCATAACCGTGCGCCTATTTTGTGGATCGTCAGATGTTGAAATAAAGCCTTTCGGCTTGTTTAACAACAAATACCTTAACTTCTCACTTCTAAGCTTTTTACCGTTGTATGTTACCACATCTCCAATCGCTACTTTCGTACCAAGCTCTGTAACAAGTTTGCCATTTATACTAATTTTTCCACTACCGATACGCTTATCAGCTTCACGGCGCGAACAAATCCCCGCATCAGCAATAAATTTATTTAGCCTAACGAGTTTTGTTGTGTCATTATTATCTTTAACAACATCTTTCCTTATTACTTTTGTTGACGACTTTGGCAATTCTTTATGAGATTTTTTTGCTCTTCTTTTAGAAGTATCTATAGGCTTTGATTTATTTATCCGCTTCATATATAGTTGTTTAGTTACAGCCGAACGCTGTGTCGATTTATAATAATCTTTTTATTATTATAATTTAATAAACTGCAAATATCAGCAACATTATCCACAAAATGGTTACGTGTAAGAATAATAGCTGATTGCAGAACTAGTCTGTTTCAACTTACGATGAATTTGAAACAGACTGCAACCTTTGAATTTACCACTACTTCGGCTATTTCATGCTAAGTATAGAATACAATGTTGGCAATAGTATGCTCTATTCAATCTCCAAACCATTCAATTTTATCATACTTAATAAAGGTGAAGTATTATCCTCTTTGAATTTTTTTATTCCAATCAAAAAAGGTTCAATTTTAGTATTGATTTTTCTTGTCAAACGCCACATTTTACCAATAGCAATATCGTCTGTTTCATCAAATTTATCAGATACAATCATTACGTCAATATCACTCATATTTGTTGCAGCATCTGTAGAATAACTGCCAAACAAAAATGCTTTTCTAACAGATAATCCTTCTATATTCAGAAGATCTACATACTTTTTTATTAATGCTATAATTTCTTCTTTAGCCACTGTAATAGTTTTTCTGTTTGTTTAAGATAGTTTTGTACAATTAATTTATCTGGGATTACCGGATTGTAATCAGGATATCGACCTTGTAACTGATATTTCATAAGAATACCTAAAAAGATCTCCTCACTTTCAGACAACTCCAATTGTGCTTTTTCTAATAAATACATAAGATTATGTGTTCTGGGTGCAATCTCTTGAGAAATCATTACTACATGAGCTTTTAGTATTTTCTCAATTACTAGATGGCAAAAAAATAATCCATGCAGCAATCTTTTACGCTCTATTAAAATCTCTGCAGTTTCTAAGTCGTCCAAGGCTCCATTAATCCAATAATCTATTTGTTTTTGTACATTTATCACCCATCTCTATTTTTAACAAAAATACTAATTTTTCAATCAATCATACAATTCATTTTATAATAACAAAGTACACTCTATTTGTTTGATTTAAACTACTTTGCATAGTTTTTTATAATTACTGTCAACAAGAAATATCTTCAAAAGAAATCATACTAATGTTTGTTAATGTGCTTA
>CAZGWS010000164.1:0-7246 GCA_964528805.1 uncultured Lentimicrobiaceae bacterium
GTGGACCCACCAGGACTTGAACCTGGGACAACCTGATTATGAGTCAGGGACTCTAACCAACTGAGCTATAGGTCCTGCTATTTTAAAGCACTAACGAACCCAACGACATTTTGAATTCGGGCTGCAAAAATAGAAAAAAATATTTAGTTAACAATTCTTTTCTATAAAATAATTAACTTCTTGAGAACCTTTTGATTTCCATAATTAGCCTGTATGTAATATAAACCAACCGGATACTCAGATAAATCTAATTCCAGTTTCTGAGATGGTCTTATATTAAATTGTAATATTGTGTTACCCAAAGAGTTAATAAGTGTTAACTTTGCATAGCTATTTATAAAGTTGGAAATGGTTACTTTATTTGAAGTGGGAATCGGAAATATACCAAGGGTAGCTTCATGGTTTTCTTTAATTCCCACAAAACTATAAGCGTACGCCGAGGCAGTATCCCAACTATCCAAATTGTTCGACACAAATTGAATTACGGTGAATTCACCTGCTTGCTCGTACTCATGAGAAGGGTTTTGCTCTGTGCTGTAATTACCATCTCCAAAATCCCAATACCAATCTGTTGCCATACTGCTGCTATCGTAAAACATTGCAACATTTTCAAATTGAACAATTGCGAAGCCTGCTATTGGTTTTTGAACATTGTAATAGAATGAATCAACCTTATTAAAAATAGTATCCCAGTAAGCATTAGGGCTACCTACCCAATTTCCATTTGATGTACCATAAAATTCATGACCCTCACCAAACACAAAATATTTTTCCAAATCAATATTAAAAGACTCAAGTTGTTGCGCAACCAAACTACTACCATAGGTTGCCGGAAAGTTATCATTACCAAAAGCACTACCATAGGCAAAAGGAACTGTTGCATCAGCAGTTCCATGGACAAGAAAAACCGGCAAAGTATCGGTACTTATAATTAGGTTTGTGTCCATTAATGCACCCCAAAGAGCTACGAGTCCGTTTGCTTTACCTGAGTGTACAAAATTATTTCCTGAGCAATCCAGACAACCTAAGTCAGGGTTAGTGTATGTATCGGGTGGTCTTTCGTCTTCATTATCCATATAATAATTATGCTGACCAATAAAAGCACCGGCACTACTTCCAAGTAAATAAATATTATTTGTATCAATACGGTAAAATGCTGCATTTTCCTTAAGAAATCTTATGGCAGATCGTCCGTCTTGAACCCCACGATAAACTGCACGAGTTGAGCTTGCAGAACTAAAAACATTCATGCCCAACCTGTAATCAATGCTTGCTGTTACATATCCTCTGTGCGCTAATGAATCGCAAAAAGAAACCATATCGTCAGCTTCTTTACTGCCTGTAATAAATGCCCCTGAATGAGCACAAATAACTACAGGCCGAAACTCAAGTATGTCTCCTACAGGTTGGTAAATGTCCATTAGCAAATCTTGTGGTGTTGTATTGCTTTCGTCGAGATAAGGGAAATTAAGTGCAGGTGCATTTCCATAAATTACATTACTCTCTATCTCAATTTCATTAAATACAGATGATCTATAACGTTGATTATAAGGTATTTGTGCCGAGATGGCACCCACTAAACAAAGTGCGGTAATTACTAAAAAAAGGTGTTTTATCATGATAAATTGTTTTGTAGGGGATATACAATTACCACAAAAGTAAAAAAAAAGTACCACCTAATGAAAGGTGGTACAGTTTTAATAATTTCCATATTTAAGCTATGTAATTCTTTTTCAAATCAGCAAAAGCTAAAATTCATTTTTTGTTGGGTGTAAATTATAAATTAACTATAATTATAATGCAGCTAATACTTTGTCATAGTTGGGTTCATCAACAATTTCGGGGACTTGTTGTATGTAAGTTACATATCCTTTTTCGTCAACAATTACAACGGCTCTCGACTCGAGACCGGCAAGTGGTCCGTCAGTAATCTCCACACCATATGCTTTTGCAAATTCACCTGTGCGGAAGTCGCTATAAACAATAACATTTTTCAAACCTTCAGCACCGCAAAAGCGTGCCTGAGCAAATGGTAAGTCTTTTGAAATACATAATACTACTGTGTTTTCAAGATTGGATGCTTCTTGGTTAAATCTTCGTACTGATGCAGCACAGGTGTCAGTATCCAAACTGGGAAAAATGTTAAGTATAACTTTTTTTCCTTTGTAATCAGCTAAACTTCCCGTCGATAAATCGTTTTTTACCAATGTAAAATCAGGAGCTTTTGTTCCAACTTTAGGCAGATCACCTATTGTGTTTATTGCGTTACCTTTTAATGTTATTTGTGCCATTTTTATTTTTTTATAGTAATTTGAATTTTTCGCAAAGATAATGTTATTTATATTGATTCTATATTAACCTAATAAAAAAGCTTCAAAACGTCTTTCTTTGTACCCATTATTACGCCATCATTAACAATTACTTTTGAGTTTTTCTCAATTAGCATTTCTACCTTTGAATTTACTAATTGTGTATTAGTTAGCTTAATTACCGAAGGGCCATATTCAGGTTTCTTTTGTAGTAGTACAATTCCATAATTACAGTCTTTAACTATTGAATTACTAACATCTACCATTGATAAATCTTTTGATGCGATACCAATATTCGACTTTTCTATTTTAGTATTCCTAACTGTAATCTTCGAGTCTTCGCCACCGCTTATTCCCTTATCTTTTGCCCCTGTAACCACAGCACCAACAACAGCAATTTTACTTCCCGAAAAGTCCATAGCATCATTACCAATATTAGTAAATGTTGTATTTGATACCTCGCCATTGCTAAAATCACTATCAAATGCATCGCTATAAATATTATCAAAATTAGAGTTACTGATGTTAAATTTACATCTTACAAGGTTTAAAGCATCTTCGCATTGATTACGATAAAATGTAGTGTTTGAGATACTTACTTCTATCTCGTAGCAGGTTACGGCCCCTGATAATGACCATCCATTATAAGATAGTGTGTTTAGATTTTCAAAAATAACATTATTTAATATTGATTTTCCTTTGGCTTGTAGTACAGAAAAACCGTTACCGGTAAAGTCAGATGATGTAATTGTAATAGGTTTTTGGGTAGTTCCTTGCATCAACACACGTGAGTTACAAATAAATGCCGCCTTGTTTGTTAAATCAATTTTTGTTCCACTTTTGAAATTAACGGTATAGCCTTGTGGTATAATAATCGTGTGATTTAAAATTATATTTTTATTTTTAATAAATATTTGTTTTCCTACAACCTTGTCAATCAATGCAGTATCAGGAAAAGGATATAAATTAATAAGCTGTTGTAGAGGTGATGCTGCTCCATCAGGTTCGGGCCAATGGTTAATTTCTACTGTAAACGACTCATCTAAATCAGGTATAGTGAAGAACATAAAATCATTCTTGTTTTTACTTACTTTAAAAGAGGTTATAGTTGGTTTCCCATGTCTGCTGGTCTGTAATACAGGTATCGGGAAAACAATTTCATGAATTTTTTTATCTGATTTCCCAACACCCATTACAACTATTTTCTCGGTATAATAGTTTTTAACCTTTAGTAGGATTGAGTCGCCAATTACTTTCTCCTGATAAACTATCACCAAGTTAGGTGCAAAAAAAGCTGGAAGAACTGTATCGTAATCATCCCTGACAAGAGTAGTATTTTTCCATATACTATTTGCACGCCTCATACTGACTAACTGCTTTTTATAATCAGGCAATTTCTGCCTTATGTTCTTAGCATTTGCAAGTATTTCTTTTTCGTAATATGTACGTTCACTGTATTCGCATTTAATTAAAGAATCGTAATAGTGTATTTGTTCGCTGTAGTGATTAAATATTGAGTCGAGGTAATGAACTTTGGAGAATTGCTCAATATATTTTGCATAATAGTTTGCAAATATAGTATCGTTAAACAGTTCTCTAACCATAATAAACTCATCGGGTTGAGTTAAATCGCCTTGTAAAAAACCTGTTATTGGATTTTTTATCTTACTTTCAACACCAATATCTGAATAGCAATCATATGCAATCGGCTCTAATTTACATAATACAGGATTATAATAGAATCTTTGGTTGTGCCAAATCATACCATGACGGGCAAGAAACACATCTGTTAATGCAATATATTTTGCTAATTTTTTCACATCAAAAATTGATGAAGCTTTTTGCATTCTTTTTTTGTATTGCATCATTAGGTTTTGAGCAATTAAAAATTCGTTAAAGAGTGTTGTATCTTTTATTGTTTTAGACGTTGAGAATGGTTTAATAACCGCTACATCAAATACGGGTGTTTTCTTTTCATTCATTTTCCCATCTTTATTCAGCACTCGCGAGTCCCACAGTGCATTTTCATCAAATCGGAAAATTGGGCCTTCGCGTCTATCTTGCGATTCAACGAGCTGTTTGGCAAAGTGCTCTTCCCAAGCATAAAGACCCATACTTTCTCCATTTAAGGTAAGTGGAATAAATCCATATCGTGTTGTAAGCAATTCTTCGCTCATCATTAATTTATGAAGATACCACTCGCTAACGCCTAACCGCGCCATTGGGTTTTGTATAGAAAATACTTTCATTCTATTCCAGGTTTCTCCTTTTTTAAGCTTAATGCGATACGACCATTTCCGTCCGTGTAAATGATCAAGCCAGTCGCCCTTTAGCCTGAGTTTTGCTTTTATTATTTTGTTGTTATTTATAACCAACCCTTTAACCCAGTCGCCATCGCTCGATTGCAGAATACCATTTTTAAAAGCTAATTTGCGAGTATTCATCAAACTAATCATGCTGGCAGTATCCATTTCTAAATGTAATGCAGGTAATGTATATGCCGGAAATGTTTTGGTTTTTTGTATGTTGAGAGAAATATCATCGCAGTAAACTGTATCTGAACCCGAGTTCCATACGTAAAATTTCAACTTGTAATAATCATTTACAGGAGGTACATAAAATTTAAGATTCAGTTTTTCCCAACCGTCAGCGTCAGTTGTAATAGTTTTATCAGTAGTAAAATACTGCTTTGTGCCTTCAAGTACACAAACAAGATGGGCATTTTTTCCTTTTTTCCAAACTGTGGCATCAATATAACTGTCGCGATAAATATTAGTAAAATTAATAGCCAAAACAAAGGCCTTTTTTGGTGTTGAAAATACTGAGTAATTACCTGAACGACTGTGCAATGTGGTTCGCTGAGAGGCACTACTAAATACGTAGTTGCTATCATTGTTAGCAATAAAGTCTTTGCCATTTTTTGATAGCTCTTCAAGATTACTGTGAATACTAAAATTGGGATTGAGCTCTTTTCTAACACACGAGCTAAAAGTAATAGCTAAACTTATTAATACAATTAGTGTTATATTAAAATGTACTACTATTGATAGAGGTAACTTACTACATCTGAAAATCACTTTGTTATATAGTTTATTGTAATTCATTAAGCTGTTTAATTTTTATGCAAATATTATTCCCACACCAAATAATATTGTAAAAAAAAGTGTTGACAATGCCAGTCGTTTTAGGTATGGATCAAGCAATGACTTATTATTAATTTTGCTGATTTTTAATAAATCGCTGATAATAAAAATAAAAGAAAAAAGAAATAAAAATTGCAAGAAACTACTATAATTTAATATAACAAAGACAACAGCCACTACCATTGCCGCACTAATTATTATGTAATGATAAATTTTTGCTCTTTTAAATCCTAATACCAAAGCCAGAGTATTTTTACCTGAAGTTGCATCATTATCAATATCACGCATATTATTTAGGTTTAGCACGCCTGTACTAAATAATCCCATTGATGATGCCGGGAGCAGTATTTCCCAAATAAAATTATGAGTATTTAAAAAGTAAGTGCCTGATACGGCAAGTAATCCGAAAAAGAGGAAAACGAAAACATCGCCAAATCCGGAATATCCATACGCATTTTTGCCAATGGTATATTTTATTGCAGCAGCTATTGCAAGAATACCAAAAATTAGAAATAGCAACCCCGAATACCAGTCTGTTCCAAGCGATTCAATTATTAACCAAATACCTGAAATTAACGACAGTAAGATAAAAATACTAATTCCTATTTTCATTTGTTTAGGGCTAATATCACCACTTTGAACAGCACGTTGCGGACCAACACGTTCGCTGTTATCAGTACCTTTTATGCCATCTCCATAATCGTTAGCAAGATTCGATAAAATTTGTAACAAAAGCGTAGTTACCATAGATAGTATAATAACACTAAGGCTGTAATTATTTGTTGCGATTGCCAAGAAACTCCCCATGAGAATACTTGAAAGTGCCAAAGGCAAGGTGCGAAGTCGAAAAGCTACTATCCACGAGTTAAGTTTGGTCATTAGCTGTTGGTTAACTTGTTATTTTAAAAATATAGTTAAAGTTTTACACAATGTAAGCCTATGGAAATTTGGGAAACTTATGAAAATCAGGGTCGCGTTTTTCAAGAAATGCGTGTTTACCTTCCTGAGCCTCATCTGTAAGATAATAAAGTAAAGTAGCATTTCCTGCAAATTCCTGTATTCCTACCTGTCCATCAATTGCGGCATTCATACCTAATTTTATCATTCTAAGTGCCATAGGACTACGTTTGTGCATTGTTAAGCACCAGTCAACAGCCTCATCTTCAAGCTTGTTTAAAGGCACAACTTTATTAACCATTCCCATTGCCATAGCTTCCGCAGCAGTATATTGTTTATTTAAAAACCATATTTCTCTTGCCTTTTTCTGTCCTACAATATCGGCAAGGTACGACGACCCAAATCCGGCATCAAAGCTTCCAACTTTAGGTCCGGTTTGCCCGAATATTGCAGTTTCGGCAGCTATTGTCATATCACAAACTAAATGCAACACATGACCACCGCCAATTGCAAAACCATTTACCATAGCTATCACAGGTTTCGGCATTGAGCGTATTTTTCGTTGAACGTCAAGTACATTTAACCTTGGGATGCCATCCTTGCCAATATAGCCCCCTTTTCCCTTTACGTTTTGGTCGCCACCTGCACAAAAGGCTTTGTTACCTTCGCCGGTTAGCAGTATTGTATATATGTCCATATCCTCTCTCAACATTTCCAAAGCAGCAGCCATTTCGGTTGTTGTGGTAGGTGTAAAAGCGTTGTAATATCTTGGTCTGTTGATGGTTAACATTGCAATGTGATTCCACTTTTCAAGTTTTATATCTTCGAAATCATACATGGATTTCCATTTCCTGTTGCTCATAATTTTTTACTTTATTTTTGATACGAAAATAATAT
>CAZGWS010000165.1:0-7159 GCA_964528805.1 uncultured Lentimicrobiaceae bacterium
TACACGATGTTGGCAGTAGAGACGAGGAATTTAAACCCGGCATGGTACTCACATGCGAGCCGGGCCTATACATACCCGAAGAAAATATTGGCATCAGGATTGAGAATGATATACTAATAACAAAAGGCATGCCCATCGATCTTATGGAGCATTTCCCCATCGAAGTTGCAGATATTGAAGATCTTATGTGGCGAGTTTAGCCTTGAATAAGTTATTCTCTTACTACTTTAATATTTACAGATGCCTTCTCATTTTCCAAAATGGAAAGCCAATAAATACCTGACGAAAGGTTACCCATAAAAATTTCATCTTTTTTAAGTTTACTTTTCTTGCTTAAGATGCGGTTACCCAAATTGTTACTTAAAACAATAGTCCGTTGTTGAGCATCAGGAAACTCAATAGTTAAAGTATTTTTCACGGGGTTTGGATACACCAAATACACTTTATCCTGATTATCATCAATTCCTGCCAATACAGAAATATATCCTTCGCGTGTTTTTGTAGAGGTAACTCCAGACCCTATTGCTGTTAACGACACATTATACTGACCTTCACTATTATAAGTATGCTCAGGATGTTGCTCAGGTGATTCTTCTCCATCACCAAAATCCCAATGCCAAGCGTTTACATGACCGGATGAATGATCAGTAAATTTTACTGTATGTGGAATAGGACCTGTAAGGGGTTCCGCAGAAAAGTCGGCAACCGGATCTTTGGGGTTGGCATTAATTGTTACAGCATCTAACGTAATAGCCCCATTGTTTGATGTAGCTCCCCTAAAAGCAATTAAATAATTATTAGTGATATCAGGTAATACTATTGAATCTTTAGTCCATTGGAAAATATGACCATCAAGGGTCTTAATCAATTTCCAAGAAGATGTATCTGAGCTCTTATAGTAAACCGATAGCGACTTCTGAAGTCCTCCATTATTGTGAAGATCATACCAAAATGTAAGACTAGCATTTGAGTAAGTTGAAAAATTGAGATTTGGTGTTACAAGTTGCGCTATTACGGTATCATCATTTGAATTTAAAAATGCAGCATTATAGGATCCAGAATATGCAGTATCAGAAGGGAATATACCACCATTACCTGCACAGAATTGCCAATCAGAGCTGCCTGTTAATATTTCATTATTCCAACAAAAAGGTCTAACTCCATTATTTTCAAAGCCCTCAGCATAAGGGAATGTATTTACATTACAATCAAATACTTCTATATAATTAGGTTTAGTTAGTGATTTACTTGTGTCAGAATTAGATACACGTAAGGAAACATCAAAAGTACCAATGCTATCATAAGTTATCTCAGGTGGATTTTGTCCTGTATAAGTATCTGGTTGGCCTCCGTTAAAAGTCCATTGCCATAAATCAGGATTTCCAGTTGAAAAATCAAAGAATTTCGTCGTATTACTAACTTTCACTTGAGGGGAGAAACTTTCAAAATTAGGGGATAAACCTGTAGGGTCTATTTTAATAGCAGCTATTTTAGTTTGTTTTCCAAAAGTTGTCTTAATATATTCCGTTGTAAACCAAAATGTTTCATTGTCTACGGGGTCAACACTCATGCATGAATAATCACCCCAACGCTGAGAAAATACAGAATAATTCGTTGACTCCTGTATAGTTTCTTCGGCTATATCCAATACATCTGTAGCATTTGCGTTTGCCTCGGCTGATTGGGCAGCATACCTTATTCCCGGAAATAGATTGCTACTTGTAATAGAATATCCAAGTGCAATTTCGTGATTTGAATTCATAGCAATGCTTCCCATCCAGCGGTTATGTTCATCAGGACCATAAGTGCTTTGTTGGCGGATTGACCAGAGTGAATCTTTTTTCTGAAGCTCATACCAACGTATTCCTGCATGACCATTACCATCAATATTAACCGTGTGATTACACATTATAGTCTCAACCGTATCAAAATTGCGATACTGAGCTCTGTAAGAAAGAACTGATGGATTTGCCTCTAGTTTAATTGGTGTTCCCTTTTGTACAATGTTATTAAAGTTACTTCCAAAGTTGCCATTAAATGGTTCTACCAGTAGTTGCTGCACACGTTTGAATGTTGAGTTTACGATTGTATCCCAGTTAACACTACATTCATATATCCATAATGCATCTGCACTTCCCGAAACGGCATCATCATTTAAACTCATGAATATGCCCGGTGAATTATCTTTGGCAAAAGGTCCATCAGTATCAACAGGCATCGTAACATTAAATGTAATTTCAGAATGGGAAATCCATGGATTAATAAACTTTACTATTCTTGGATTAGCTGCCCCGGCAATCATACTATCCCTTTCGATTACGAAAATATTATTATTATGGTCAGTATTTGTACCCATATAATAGCCATTTTTCCAAACTCCTACTTTTTCAAAGTCAGGTATTCCCTCAGTTTTAAATGCCCATCGATACCATTCACCAGTTGGGTCATCAGTTTTAGAGACGGCAAAATCCACATAGTTTGAGGTTTTATTAGCTGGATCAATTGTGATTCCAACAGCAACCCAGCGAGAAGCACTTTCGTCATAAATAATTAAAGGATCTCCACTAAAGAAAATCATATTTGGAAGACCTTTAAAAAGGCTATCCAGAGAAGTGGGTGCAATAATTTGATTACCTGTTTTGCTATAAATAGCATACGAAAAGTTTACAGTTTGCATTACATGTGAAGTGCCTGCCATACAGTTGGCATCTGGGGGCTCTGCTGTCGTATTCTGTCCCTCAAAATTTTGTATGGTTCCAATTTTATTTTTCAGTTGTCCCATTTGTTTTTGCCAAACTTTATCTATTTTATGTGGTAAAGCAGATTTCTGGTAGGGATATGATCTGTGTCCTATTTCTGGATTAAGGATCTTTTTAGAAGCTTTTTCTTTAATAGCCTCTCTATCAGCCTGTGATAAAGGATGAAAATCTCGTATTGGGCCCCAAACATCGTGATATACAGGTGTTGAGAATCCGGTAGGATGAACAACATCCTGTGCCGACAGTAAACTTGCCATACAGGCAATTATAATTATTAGGGGGAAACGCATAACATATTTCATAACAGCATAGTTTAAAGTAATTTTGAAGGTATGATTACATATTTTTATTCATCAGTAACACACAACCAATAAACGGTTTTATAACAAACTCAAAATTACAATAAAATTAAACACCAACCAAGTGAGCTGTGCTTCTGTTAACACAGAAGCAAAATGCTTACTATTATTTTAGGTTTCCACCCTCATACAACATAAGCATAAAAGCGTATTCTAATGCAGTTTCCTTGTACTGTTCAAAACGACCGGATGCACCCCCATGTCCAAAATCCATATTGGTTTGTAACAACAAAGGGTTGTCATCAGTTTTTACTTCACGCAGTTTTGCTACCCATTTTGCCGGCTCCCAGTATTGCACCTGACTATCGTGTAGCCCAGTTGTTACCAACATGGCGGGATAACTTTTTTCTTCCACCTGATCATAAGGTGAATATGACAACATGTAATTGTAATAATTATCTTCGTTAGGATTTCCCCACTCATCGTATTCGCTTGTTGTCAGCGGGATGCTCTCGTCGAGCATAGTTGTTACAACATCAACAAATGGAACTGCTGCAATAACGCCTTTAAATAAATCGGGGCGGAGGTTAACAACTGCTCCAATGAGCAAACCTCCGGCACTTCCTCCAAGGGCAAACATAGTTTTGCGTGATGTGTAATTCTTTGAAACTAAATACTCGCCACAGTCTATAAAATCATAAAAAGTATTCTTCTTCTTTAGCATCTTACCATCATCATACCATTGGCGTCCAAGCTCTTCGCCACCGCGTATATGAGCAACTGCATAAACAAAACCCCTGTCGAGCAAACTTAATCTTGATGACGCAAAAGTGGATTCGATACTGTAACCGTATGATCCATAACCATATAGCAATAGTGGAGCCTTACCATCTAACTTAAAACCTTTTTTAAACACAATTGATATTGGCACTTTAACACCATCACGAGTAGTGGCATATCTACGTTCTGTAACATAGTCAGAAGGATTATAACCACCAACAACTTCCTGTTGTTTTAACATTTTCTGTTTTACAGTAACCATGTTAAAATCGTAAATTGTTAATGGAGTACTTAGCGATGTATAACGGTAGCGAAAGTTTTGCGTATCGTACTCCGGGTTAGCGGAAGTTTCAATATAGTAATCGTCTTCGTTAAAGTTTACATAATGATTAGTGCCTTCTTTTAGGTTGAATACTCTAAATTTGAGTAATCCGCTTGCCCGCTCGGTAACAACGAAAAAATCTTTAAAAATATCAACTTCTTCTACCATAATACCATCCCTGGCGGGGATAATTTCCTTCCAATTTTCAATGTTTGTGTTGTCAGCATCAACTTCCATCAATCTAAAGTTAATAGCTTTATAGTTTGTAAGCACTAAAAATTTATTATCATAGTGAACTATGGAATACTCAACATCGGGTAGCCGGGGCTGAAACATTCTAAATTTACCATCAGGGTTATCGGCATTAAGAATACGACATTCAGTTGACAGTGTGCTCTCGGAGCTAATTATAATATATTTTTCCGATTTCGTTTTGTAAACTTCAACGTCAAATGTAGGATCTCCTTCTTCATAAACAAGGGCATCATCCGCAATAGATGTGCCAATTTTGTGTTTGTAAATACGGTAGGAGCGGAGGGTTTCATCTTTAACTTCGTAGTAAACGGTACTGTTGTCATTAGCCCAAACTACTGTACCTGTTGTATTTGGGATAATGCTATCAATTAACTTCCCGGTTTTTACATCCTTAAAATAAATATCATATTTGCGCCTGCTAACAACATCTATGCTGTAGGCAAGCAGCTGGTTGTTAGTACTAAAATCCCAATCTCCAAAATGGAAGTAGGGATGTCCTTCAGCCATACTATTGCCGTTAAGAAATACTTGCTCATTGCCTGTTGGCGATAATTTTTTACGACAAAAGATGGGATACTCTTTGCCTTTTTCCACCTTAGTATAGTATGAATATCCATTATAATTATATGGTACTGACACATCTGTTTGCTTAATACGGCCTACAATTTCGTCATAAATTTTACCCTGTAAGGCTTCTGTATTTTTCATCACACTTTTAGTGTACGAATTTTCAGCATTTAGATAATCAATAACTTCAGGATTTTTTCTATCGTTAAGCCAGTAATAATTATCAATACGTGTATGATTATTTGTGGTGAGCTTTTTAGCTATTTTCTTTGCTTTCGGTTGTTTCATTTTTTATAAGTTGATTGATAAGGAGGTATGTGGAAAATGATGATATTAGTATTTTCAGTTGTAAACTTAACCTGTGAAAATTAAAGTATCTATATGCCAACTAATTTAATTACCGGTTACATGTCAATAGATTAATTATTGGTAATAAAAATATCGTTTTATGGAATAGAAACTATAATGTAAAAAAATTGTTTATTGCCATAAGCACGTTTCTAACTTATATTAAAAATGCAAGCTAAATCCGAAACTTGGCATAAACGGCAATTGATAAACAATTTTATTTGTTATGATATCAACATAAAAAATATTTTTACGATTATAGACGTTTGTAATGCTTACGTCTAGTGTTAGTTTGGAGTGAGCACTCAGATAGAAATTTCTTTTAATATCAATATCCAACCTATGATAGATGGGTAACCTCCCCGTAAATAGGCTGCCGTAAACAATACCGAGCTGTCCATTTTCGGTAATATAGTTTGTATTTACACCATTTGGCAGGTTCAAATACTCATAGTATCCCTGTATTTGAGTAAATGGGAATCCTGTTCCTAAATTCCAACGTGCTCCAAATTCCCATTGTCTTTTTCTTCCGGTAATATATGAGAAAACTAAGTTAATGTTATGGCGTCTGTCGAAGTGAGGTGTATAGCTAATCATGTTTCCCGCAACATCTTCATACTCGCGAGTTACAAAGCCTAACGAATAAACTGCCCAAACGTATAATTTTCTGTAGTCGTATTTTAGCATAAAGTCAACACCATAAGCGTTGCCTCTCTCAAGAATAAAATCTTTAGTTTCCACATCTGATGCTCCTGGTGGTGCGTTTTCTTCGGTATAAATTTTAAACCTGTTGATATTTGTTAGCTGCGGAAAATACTTATAGTATCCTTCAACGTTTAGCGACATATTATTACTAATGTCGAACTCGGTTCCGAGTACAAGATGATCAGCTTTTTGTATTTTACTATTTACATCTTTTCCTGCAAAATGAGCTGGTAGGTTTTCCGGACCCGACAGGAATCCGTAGAACAGGTTTACAACATCTCTGTCTGATGATGCTGCTATTAAATTTTGTGTATAAACGCCTCCTGCAAATTTAATCCTAAACCTGTCATTTACATTGTATTTAATAGATAATCGGGGTTCAGGTGAAACCTCTGATAATGAGGCATAAACTTGTAGCCTGAAGCCTGGTTCTATGATAAATTTCCCGAAAACGGCTTTGTATTTTGCATAAACGCCCAACTGGTTTGTATTCTCAATTTGCTTAATTTCGGTACCAATAAAGTTAGTAAATCTGTAATCGGTTTTATAACCCTCTAACTCGAAGCCAAATTTAAGTTCATTTTTTCCAAGAAAATATGTGAAGTTAAAGCCGGCGTTAAAGCCTCCAATGTAACTGCTTCGTTTGCTTAACGTTGATGAGTTGATATCGGATTTATACTGAGAGTATGCGACAATACCATCGATAAGTACTGCCGACTTACCCGGAATAATTACAAAATTAGCGCCACCACCTGAAGACGTCCATCCAAAGTCAGATATTGCTTTATAGTTTTTTACGTTATCATTAAAGTTAAACCCGAAGAAGCTAACTTTACTTCCATTGGCAGCATTTAGAGATATTTTGCCGTAAAAATCAGCAAAATTAAATGGCAGACCATTTTCATCAACATAATTATAAAATACCTTAGAACTTTCTGCGAGGTACGAGTTTTTAAATGATAAAATAAAAGAAGAGCTTCCTTTATCAGGCGATTTTTTCTTAACAATGGGACCTTCAAGTATGGCACGTGCGCCAAAAGTAGAAGCTCCTACTATGCCGGCATACCTTTTTTTGTTTCCATCTTTTATTGTGATATCCATTACCGACGACAGCCTACCACCGT
>CAZGWS010000166.1:0-5322 GCA_964528805.1 uncultured Lentimicrobiaceae bacterium
CTTATAAAGACTAATTATGTAGTAACTATTTCCGTTTATAATAAACTTTCTACAGGAGAAACTTTGATTAAATGTGTTGATAAATAAAGAATGAAAGAGTCTGAAAAAGTTAAAAACTAAAAAATTATATGAATTATAATCAGTTGAAAATTAATAACTAATTTTGACGTTAATTGAATAAACAATATTTAAATGATATATCCATTAAACAGGGCAATATGTACACTATTTATCACAATAACAGATGCAAAAAGTCAAGAGCAGGATTACAATACGTTAAAGATCGTACTGATGACTTTGAAGTTGTAGAATATTTAAAAAATCCGATTACCGAAAATACACTTGCCATCCTGTTGATGAAGCTAAACATAAAGCCTGTTGAGTTAGTACGAACTCAGGAAGCAATATACAAGACAGATTATAAAGGTAAAAACTTTACAGATGAGGAATGGATAAAGATCATGATAGAAAGTCCCAAACTTATTAAACGTCCCATCGTTGTTAGTGGTAATAAAGCTGTTTGGGGTGATCCGGCTGAAAATATTTCGGTATTATTTAAAAATAACGAAACTAAATAGCGATGTAAAAAGAGCTATTTATCAATAACTTAACCAAATAATTAAATTAAAAAAGATGAAATACAGAGTTGAACGCGACACCATGGGTGAAGTTGAGGTTCCTGCCGATAAATATTGGGGAGCACAAACACAAAGATCAAAAATGAATTTTAAAATTGGACCGGAGGCTTCAATGCCCGAGGAGATAATTTATGCTTTTGCATATTTAAAAAAGGCAGCAGCGTTAACAAATGCTGAAATTGGTGGATTAGCAAAAGAAAAAGCTGAACTTATTGGAAAAGTAGCCGACGAGATATTAGCTGGCAAGTTAAACGACAATTTTCCTTTGGTTATCTGGCAAACAGGCTCAGGCACACAGTCGAACATGAACATGAATGAAGTTATTGCTAACCGCGGACATGTTATTAATGGAGGTACATTGGATGATGAAAAGAAATTTTTACATCCTAACGATGACGTAAACAAATCGCAATCTTCCAACGACACTTTTCCAACGGCAATGCATATTGCAGCATACAAACTAATTGTTGAAAATACAATACCCGGAGTAGAAATGCTTCGAGATACATTGGCAAAAAAATCTGAAGAATTTAAAGATGTTGTAAAAACCGGACGGACACATTTAATGGATGCTACACCGCTGACATTGGGTCAGGAGATATCAGGATATGTGGCTCAACTTACATTTGGGCTTAAAGCTCTTAAAAATACTCTACCTCACTTGAGCGAATTAGCTTTGGGAGGAACTGCAGTTGGAACTGGGCTAAATACACCTAAAAATTATGATGTAAAAGTTGCAGAAAAAATTGCAATGTTAACAGGATTTCCTTTTGTAACTGCTCAAAATAAATTTGAAGCATTATCAGCACACGACGCTATAGTTGAGTCGTCGGGAGCACTAAAACAACTTGCTGTAAGTTTAATGCATATTGCAAATAATATTCGTATGCTTGCTTCAGGTCCTCGTTGCAGTATTGGCGAAATACAGCTTCCTGCTAACGAACCGGGTTCTTCCATTATGCCGGGTAAGGTAAATCCAACTCAAAATGAAGCTCTTACAATGGTGTGCGCTCAGGTTATTGGAAACGATACCGCAATAACAATTGGTGGAATGCAGGGGCAATTTCAGCTAAATGTATTTAAACCGGTTATCATTTCCAACTTTCTTCAATCTGCCAGATTGATGGGCGATGCCTGTGTATCGTTTACTAAAAATGCAGCTGTTGGTATCACACCAAATTATGCTGTTCTTCAAGAAAAACTTGAAAATTCTTTGATGCTTGTTACAGCTCTTAATACACATATTGGCTACGAAAAAGCAGCAAAAATTGCTAAAAAAGCTCATGCTGAAGGTACCACTTTGCGTGAAGCAACTCTAGCTCTTGGCTACCTTTCTGATGAGAAATTTACAGAGCTTGTTGATCCTTCTAAAATGATTTAGTCAGGTTAGTTAAGAATGACAAATGCGCTTTATATAATTTGCGTATATTTGTTCCTGAAAAACAACAATACAGAGCTGTTTTTATTACGATAAACAACTATTGCTGATGTTTTCCTGTCATTGTGTTTAATGACTTTATACTAAAACAGCTTTGTGTTTTTTTAATAGTCAGTAAGCTGAAAAGTAATAATATTTATTTATGTTTTGTGTTACTTTATGCTTTTTTAATAAACTTTGTGTAATAGCTTTTTATTCACTAATATATTTTCGCATATGGAGTTTATAATTGTATCGCAATTCTAATGAAACCACAAAGAAGAAAAAAGTATAATACAAATAATTTATTACTTTGAGTAATAACGTAATTTTTTATAAAACAGTAATACTTATCTAATTAACTTTTACTATGAAACATTTTATACTATCTCTTGCAATCATGTTAGCATCATTAATTACATATTCTCAAATTAATGATGATTTTAATATCGATTACAAATGCTCACACAGTACAAACTATCTTAACAAAGGGCTTGATTTTTACTTATACAATTGGCAAAGTAGATATGAGGATGACTATGATGTAACATTCTATTTTCTTGACCTTACAGTCTCACCTTCATCAGTATATGTTGAGGGTAATACAACTATTGATGGCATTGCAGTTGCGAGCCTCGACACATTCGCAATTGAGTTAATTCCTGATATGTCTATCTCAAAAATATTATTTAATGGTGTTGAATATACTAACTATGAAAGAGATGGGAATAATGTAATTGTCCCGGTTGCTGAAATTAACTCGGGAGCATCGTTCTCAGCACAGATATTTTACAGTGGGCAGCCGCCTTCAGGTGGTTTCTTCTCCGGAATTTCAACAGGCTCCGGCTGGGGTAAAAATGTTACATGGACTTTATCAGAGCCTTTTGCTGCTTCCGATTGGTTTGCCGTTAAACAGGATCTTGAAGATAAAGCAGACTCGGTTTGGGTTTTTTTAACAACCGACTCTGTTAATATGACAGGCTCCCAAGGTTTGCTCACAAATATTGTAGATTTGGGTGATGGCAATTACAGATACGAATGGAAGTCATATTATCCAATTGATTATTACTTAATTTCATTTACAGTTGCTGATTATCAGGAATATGATACTTATGCTCATCCTACAGAAATGGGTGGCGATTCAATACTTATTCAAAATTTAGTTTACGACTCACCCGGCTGTCTCGAGAATTACAAGGACGGCATCGACCAAACAGGTTCGATGATTGATCTTTACTCTGATTTGTATATTCTGTATCCTTTTTGGCAGGAAAAATACGGACATTGTTTAACGCCCCTAGGTGGAGGAATGGAGCATCAAACTATGACTACGCTGGGAGGATTTTCGTTTGGACTTGTGGCTCACGAACTCGGTCATATGTGGTTTGGCGACAATGTTACTTGCGCTACATGGAGCGATATTTGGATTAACGAGGGTTTTGCAACATATTCAAATTATTTGGCCGAAGAATATTTACACGGCTGGAGTAGTGCTTTACCTTTCATAGTAAATGCTCAAAATAGTGCCATGGCATCTCCTGGTGGATCTGTTTATATACCTGAAAATCAGATATATCCCGGTAATGAGAATAGAATATTTAATGGTAGGCTTTCGTATAATAAGGGTGCTTCTATAATACATATGTTAAGGCATGAGATACAAGACGATTCCTTATTTTATGATGTTATGGGAACATTTCAGACAAATTTTGCAGGCACAACAGCGACGGGTGAAGATTTTAAAAATACTGCCGAAGAAGTTACAGGCATGGATTTTGAGCAATTTTTTAATCAATGGTATTACGGCGAGGGCTATCCTATTTATGAATATGAGTATTATAATTTAGATGGAACTTTACATCTTTCATCTCTTCAAGTAACTTCGTCAACAACTCCTTTCTTCGAGATGCTGATGGATTATAAATTGATTTTTACAGATGGAACTGATACAACTGTTTCGTTTAATCAAACTGAAAACCTGAATAAATTCACAATATATACTGGTAAAACAGTTGAAAATATTATTGTTGATCCTGATGATTGGGATATGGAAGTTGTGCAAAGTATCGTTGTAAGTGTACAAGAAAATCAATCGCCCGTTACTTTTACTATTGGTAATAATAGATTAAATGATAACATCACACTTTATTTTGCGCAAAAAGAAAATACAAATAAAAACATAAATATTTCTGACATTTCAGGAAAAACAGTTTATGCTACTAATACCTCCAATTATAAATTTGATATCAACACTTCCTTTCTGTCAAAGGGTATTTATATTGTAAGTGCAAAGGATGGTGAACACACATTTGTTAGCAGGTTTGTAAAATAATTAGTGATTTAACCACGATGGCTCACCGGTGGTAAATCCCATTGTAATTTGGTAAAATCGCTCGCCGGCTTCAACATGCACCCAGTGCGATGCTTTTTCGATTGTAATTATTTCTGCATTGGGAAAGTTATATCTTATTTGATCATAGTCTTCGCGCAGAATGTAATTGGAAGCACCGCCTCTAATAAATAAAGTAGGTTTTTCAAATTTTGTTATGGTGTCAATCGCATCAAACATTTGCTCAATATTATCTTCTATACTTTCAAGATTAATTCGCCATGTAAAACTGCCGTCGTCTTTGCGATAAAGATTTTTAAGAATAAATTGCCTGATACGTAATTCAGGTATATCTGTTACTAACTGCTTCTCCACATCACTCCGCCTTGTAACATTGTCAAAATCAACCGATTTCATGGCTTTAATAATTTTTAAATGATTATCACGAGGACCATAAGCTTTTAAGGTAATATCAACAATAATAAGCTTTTTAACAAGATGTGGGTTTTCGAGTGCAAAACGCATTGCAACTTTGCCACCCATTGAATGACCAATTATTATTGGATTGTCAATTTCATTATCATCAATAAAATCAAATAAATCATCGGTTAAAGCCAGATAGTTAAAGCTATGGCTATGAGGCGATTGCCCGTGGTTGCGCTGGTCAACAACAAATACTTCAAATCCTTCCATAGCTATCCGCCGGGCATAACTTACCCAGTTGTCTGACAATCCAAATAATCCGTGAAGTATAATTATTGGCTGATTGCCGGTGTTGCCATATCTACGGTAAAACAATTCCATTTATCTATAATAATTTTACAGCCGGAAACTAATGCGTATAGTTTAACACAGGTGTGTGGTCTCTAATCTCTGTATTCAATATGGTACTTTTCTAAGTCGTTCTCCCAATTATTGCTTTCAATTATTTCAATTAG
>CAZGWS010000166.1:5422-7158 GCA_964528805.1 uncultured Lentimicrobiaceae bacterium
GTACCTGTGCCTGGAATGCACCCAACATGTATCTTACGAAGATCGTTAAAGCTGCTTATTTGTGTTTTTAATTTATGAACAGTTAAACTGGATGAAATACTGGCGGTAAGTCCTGAAATTATTATTACAGCAGTAAACATCCATATAAAACCAAGTATTCGACCCCCTCGCGTTACAGGTGCTTTATCACCATAACCTACCGTTGACATTGTTACTGCCGACCACCAAATACCATCGCCAATACCTCTTACGCCACTTCTAAACTGACTTGAATTTTTCTTTTTCTCCATAAGCCAAACAAACAATCCAAAAATAAGAATTACAATAAAAAGGCTAATAAATGCTTTTAGAAAACCTATCGAAAAAAGATCAGAAAAAAAAGTTAGTATGCCATTGTCATCTTTATATTTTGTTGCAAAGGCAAGGTTTGTAATGTAATATGGTTGCGAAAAGTTAAACTGCTGTATTCTTGATGCCGTTACCGTTAACGGTGAGATTGCAATATCAACATCACCATTTACAACACCATTTATTAAATCATCAAGCGTATATTCTTTAAAGATATAATTAATATTCATCGAGTCGGCAATCTTTTCCCAAAGGTCGATGTTAACACCCTCATAATGATTGCCTTCCTTTAAAACAAATGGTGGCTCAATCTGAAAACCAACAACAAGGGGCTTATCACCGGTTTTAGCGGTAATAGTGTTAGTAAGAAACAACATTACAACAAGTTGCAATAAAAAATATTTTGTTTTCATGGGTAGTTATTTAAGGATGCAAATATATATTTTTAAGGTTAATTGAGTTATTGTTTAATTATTCTTTGGTTTTTATACTTTAATTTTTAATCCATCCGCTTGAAGCATCGGGATAGCAATCGATGTTGGGGATGTGTGGCTTAATGTCTAACAAAGGTGTTCCATCAATCATATCGGCTCCATAAAAATTTATTATATTGCCAATAATTGATTTTATCTTCACGGTAGTAATGCCAATATTTGAAGGCCGGAGCGGACTTCTGATTGCGAAAACCCCATGTGGTTTACCATCTCTCCGTGAGTTTTGTATTAAATTATAACTTTTAGATTTATGAAAATAAAAGACTAAAATAATGTGTGTAAAGCTATCTAAATCCAATAACCCACTGGAGTATTTTGTATTTAGCTCTACATAGCCTTCGGTATTTTCAGAAAAGCGTCCTTGTCGTGGAATTTTTTCATTGCCTGTAAATCCGGTATGAATTATTCCAATTGGTGTAATTGTTACATTTTGTTGTGTCATGCTGTTTGGTATTACTATTCTGATAATTTGTTACGATGAAAGAATACAAAGTTAAATTAAATATTGTATGCCATTAAAATTACCCTCTCGCAAGTCTGCGACTTGTGAGCTGTTTGTTCTTCATCCATTGAAACAATTATACCAATAATTCAACATCCAACTGACCTTTTGCTTTCTGACAGTAACTGAGACTTTCAACAACAATATCTTCGTATTCATTTTTTGTAAAAACGCCTATCAGCCTACCGTGGCAAAACTGATAAAGTAAATTCCATCCTTGATTGTGGATTTTATAGGTTCAGCTCATAATTGTTTCATGGTTTATGGACGATGTAAAGTTACATACTTTTAGTTAATACCGTGCGCAAGTCGCAGAATTGTGAGAGTGGGGTTTTATTCTGGTAAAATTATTCATGTTTTTATTATGCCAACAATAGCTATGGAGAATTTAC
>CAZGWS010000167.1:0-7069 GCA_964528805.1 uncultured Lentimicrobiaceae bacterium
CCTAAATTTTACATAAAAAATCTAAAAGTTAACACAAAAGATGATGTTCTATATTGGTTATTTACCGCATTTGGTTGAATATCTTTGGTGGTGTACATGTAGTAATCTTCATTTTTTACTGAGTAAACATATGCAAAATCAATAGCATAATTTTGTGTCCTGTAACCTAAACCCCCAGAATACATTTGTCGTTTGCCATCATTAATATTATTTGCATACGGACTCCCGTAAAGGGCATACCCCCCTCTAAAACTAAAGTTTGAGAATCTCCACTCAGTACCTGCTCTAAAGTTATTAGTTGCCTGATAAGATGACTTAATAT
This sequence comes from uncultured Lentimicrobiaceae bacterium, assembly GCA_964528805.1. Classification (GTDB taxonomy): domain Bacteria; phylum Bacteroidota; class Bacteroidia; order Bacteroidales; family F082. The sequence goes on from CAZGWS010000167.1 coordinate 323, forward strand.
CCTTATTTTCAGCACTAAAGCTATCGTATCTTGAAGATAATTTTGAGGTTGAATAATTTGCATATTCATATTCTCCGGAAATAAACCCATGCCTTCCAATTAGAACGGACACACTGCCTATGGCACGTAATGGTGTTGAAAGATTGTAGTCATAGTTACCTGTTACAGAGGTGAATGACCGATGAACCCATTCCAAATCCTGACTTGTATCGCTAACATATGTTTCTAAGTATGATGTAGTAGTAGTAAACCAATTATCGCTCATACTCCAGTAATATGTAGGTGTGTGGAATGCTGCACCAATGCGAAGCCACTCAATAGGCTTTACAATTACTCCTAGTTTTAAATTAATACCCCATCCGGTTGTTGTAAGATTTTCTGTAGCACTCCAATTATCAAAATATGGAATAGTATCTGCAACATCATATTCAGAGTATGTAGATTGCCGTGAATATCTCAAGTAAGGAAGCCCGACAGTAGCACCAACAAAAAGAAAATCGTTATAATTTCCGGAGAATGACATTAACCATTCATTTATTGATCCGTGTGCAATAACCCTTTGTTGTTGCAACACACCACCAAAGGGTACGGGTGTATAATAATAATTGTTATCGTCGGGATTAATCAGGTAACATTGCCAGGCAGGATACAATTCAAAATCATCAAGATCATCAACGCTTTGTCCGTCAGCCTGTTCTGCATAAACATCTAACTTAGAGTTTTTAGTATTATCTCCTTGCATTAACGATGATGTGTTGAAATTGTTAAGCCTATTCATGCCAACTCCAAATTGAAAAAATTTCCATCCATTACCGTAGTTAAGAGGTTTTACAATAACATAACCAATATTGCTTAAGTCGAAAATAGTTCTCGAACCTTCACCGATACTGCCGTTGTATATTGATGACGTATTTCTGTTTGTTACCTCAGGTGTGAATGCAAATTCACTCTTTCTAAACAAGCCCATTCCTGCCGGATTTGTACTTGCTGTTGAAAAATCTGCTCCCAAAGCACCAAAAGCACTTCCAACGGCCATGCTCCGTGCCGTTCCTTGATAATATACTTCGGAGTACCTGAGCGCATCATCGGCAAATTGGGCAAATGAACTTACCGACAATAAAACTAAAATTAATATTATATTATATTTTTTCATTTCACTTTTAACTTTTGACTGTTAACTGTTAACTTTCCAACTCGCTATCTTCTTCCACCCGAACTCCTCGAACTCGAAGAAGAAGATCTGCTTGAACTGCCGCTGCTGCTACTTCTTGATGGAGAGCTATAACTCCGTGATGGAGAACTGCTACTTCTTGATGGAGAAGTAGTCCTTGAAGGGGAACTATAACTCCTTGAAGGTGAGCTGTGGCTTCTTGATGGCGAACTGTAGCTTTTAGGTTTTGAAGTTGAGCGTGTTTTTATACTTGAGTTACTCCTACTTGGCGTTGATATTCTTGGCTTTGAGTAGTTATTACTTCTCGGGCTTCTCAGGTTCTCCGACCTGTTGTAGGTATTGCTATTATTCCTGTTAACTCTACTTCTTTCAATGCTACTCCTTCCTGATGGACTTGTGGGTCGCACATATTCCTTGCTGGAGCGTGGTTGCCTTGAAGGTAAATTTTCGTATGACTTCGGCTTGTGAAACTTTTCAGTTGGCACACTTCGAATATTAGTAGTTTTTGTAGGTTTTTTGTAACGATTAACAGTTTTATGATCCTGATTTTGAATATCTTGTCTGGGATTAGCCATCTTCGTTGCAGCAGGTTTAGTTCTGCTTTTAGTTACAGGCTTATTATTTTCGGGCTGTCTTTTTTGGCTTATACTTCCCGAAGTTTTTGATGTACGCGGAGTTGTAATTATATTTGAAGTAGGGTTATTACCGGTAGTACTATTCCTTCCGCTTTGTGCTACAACATTGTTGTTTTGGTTTCTGTTTGGTAATGCCTTTTTATCTGATGTTCTAATACTTCCTCTCGGAATTGTACTTCCTCCGGCACCTCTTTTACGGGGACCATAAGAAGACGAATACCCATAATCTGGGTAATATCCGCCACTATAATATCCACCACCGTAGTATCCACCGCCGGCATAATAACCATCCCAATAGCCATTGTTGTAGCCTGACCAATAGCTTCCTCCATAATAAGGGTATCCCCAGCCATAATATGGATATCCCAAACCGTAGTATGGATATCCCCACCCCATGTACATTCCATATCCCATTCCCATTCCAAATGATAGAGATATATTTGGACTACTACAACCTCCATAACTGGTATAGCTGTCGTCATAATAATCACTACTAGTACTATTTCCGTTAAATCTGTTAATACGAGATGCGTAGTCATTATCGTAATACTCATCTATAAATTCATATTCGTCCGAATTATTTTGAGTACCTCCTTCGGATAAATCTGTGGCACTTGACACTTCTGTACCAATATTTTGGCTTACATCACCAGTATTTTGTGATGCATTACTGTATGACTGATTTTGCCCAATAGTTTTTGAATTATCCCAGCTATATTGAGTTTGACTTGGTTGCTTTGACGAGTAGTAAACATCATCAGATGGCAGGTTGCTTGTTGATGAACATGCACTAAGCCCTGCAATTACCAAGAGTAAAAAAAAGTAACGGAAGTTGTTTTTTGTAGTTTTCATGATTCCTATTTGTTGTGCAATCGTAAACATTGTTTATTTTTGCGGTTTATTAAAAAAATACAAATACTGTACCAAACTTAAAAAATGGCAAAACAATTAACATCCAGAAAAGAAAATTATTCACAGTGGTATAATGAATTAGTTATAAAAGCAGATCTTGCCGAGAACTCGGCAGTACGCGGATCCATGGTTATAAAACCCTATGGTTATGCTATTTGGGAGAAAATGCAATCAGTACTTGATACCATGTTTAAAGAAACTGGTCATCAAAATGCATATTTTCCATTATTTATTCCTAAATCATTTTTTAGTAAGGAAGCATCTCATGTTGAGGGGTTTGCAAAAGAATGTGCTGTGGTAACACACTATAGATTAAAAAATGACGACAAAGGAAATATTGTTGTTGATGAGAGTGCAAAGCTTGAGGAAGAATTGATTGTAAGACCAACTTCCGAGACAATTATTTGGGACACTTACAGAAAGTGGGTTCAATCTTATCGCGATTTACCTCTGCTAATTAATCAATGGGCAAATGTTGTGCGATGGGAGATGCGAACAAGGTTGTTTTTACGAACATCCGAGTTTTTGTGGCAAGAAGGACATACTGCTCATGCAACAAAAAACGAAGCTCTTGAAGAAGCAGAGAAAATGGTTGGTGTTTATTCCGACTTTGCAGAAAAATGGATGGGCATGCCAGTTTTAGTAGGTGTTAAATCATCGAATGAGCGATTTGCAGGAGCTGTTGAAACTTATTGTATTGAGGCTTTAATGCAAGATGGCAAAGCACTACAAGCCGGAACATCTCACTTTTTGGGACAAAATTTCGCTAAAGCATTTGATGTTAAATATGTAAATCGTGAAAATAAACAGGAGTATGTTTGGGCAACATCGTGGGGTGTTTCAACACGTCTGATTGGTGCACTAATAATGGCTCATTCTGACGATAATGGACTCGTATTGCCACCAAAATTAGCTCCAATACAAGTTGTTATTGTACCTATCTATAAAAATGAAGAGCAACTATCTGCAATTAGCAAAACAGCAACCAACATAATGAAGGAGCTTAAAGAATTAGGTTTATCGGTTAAGTATGACGACAGGGATACGCAGAAGCCCGGATTTAAGTTTGCAGAGTGGGAGTTAAAAGGGGTTCCGGTTCGTCTTGCAATTGGTCCTCGTGATTTAGAAAATAATACTGTAGAAGTGGCTCGAAGAGATACACTTGAAAAAGAGACTTTACAAATTACAGATATTGCAGAAAAAATTGAGAATCTGTTAATCCAAATCCAAAATAATATTTACCAAAAGGCTTTATCATTTAGAACCGACAACACTTTTACAGTTGATAGTTGGGATGAGTTTACAAGTCAAATTGAAAAAGGGGGCTTCGTACGAGCTCACTGGGATGGTACTGCTGAAACAGAACAAATTATTAAAGATAAAACCAAGGCAACTATCAGACTAATACCTATTGGTGAAAAACCGGAGGATGGATTGTGTGTACTTACAGGTAATCCATCAAAACAACGTGTGGTTTTTGCAAAGTCATATTAATTTTTTACTAAAGTGTATTTGCTTTAATGCATATGCTTACTTACATGTTGCAGCGGGTTTATAATAATTTGAAATATTCTGCAATTTCATCAAGTTTAGATTCCTCTCATCTGCAACAAATAAAACACATATTTTTTTCAGACTGAAAAAGTTAATTCTTAATAATTATTAAAATGTTGCAGTAGGTTCGTAATTTTTATTACATTTACCAACTCATTAAGATGTTATTGCATTATAATATATTGATATCTCGTTTTGATATTATTTATTTACTGTAATTCTTTCTGATAAAACAAAATAAAAATAACAACTTAGTTGTAACAATAATAATTATGGGAAGACCTCCAACAAGACCTAAAGCACTAAGAGATGGGTTTTATATTGAAATTCGAAATAAAGGTTCCAAGTCGGGAATTAAACTTCGCAGAGATACTAAAGAAGAAATGGTACGTGCCGCCAAGGAGTATGCTAAAATTAAAGAAGTTGTTATTTTAGGCGAATTTCTTAAAGGTAAAAGCGTTAAAAAAGTAAAAAAGAAATAATTCTTACCGTTATATGTAAACTCATACAATTAGTTATTGGTATTTACTATAAAAAAGTAAAATGCGAGCAATTACATACCACTAAATTTCCTTGTCATAGGATGTGCTGTTCTCCACAACGGGGTAGTCGATATTATAGTGTAAACCTATACTATTTTTTCTTCTCATTGCAAGTTTAATAACAAGATAGGCTACGTTTGTCATATTTCTAAGTTCGCAAATAGGTTCAGACACAATTGATTTATCAAACAAGTCCTCTGTTTCCCTGTATATAATATTTAACCTGTCCAAAGCGCGCTTAAGGCGTAAATTTGAGCGTACAATACCAACATAATTACTCATTATGGATTGAAGTTCTTTTTTTGATTGGGTGATAAGAATCATTTCTTCATTAAGCGTTGTACCATGGTCGTCCCAGTCAGGAATTGTGGTCTCGAAATTAATCTTTGAAATATCAGCTACCGCTTTTAATGCAGCCCTGTGCGAAAATACTGTAGCTTCTAATAGCGAATTGGATGCCAGCCTGTTAGCACCATGCAGCCCTGTATTCGACACCTCTCCAGATGCATATAGATTTTTTATGCTGGTTTGCCCGTCTTTGTTAGTATCAATACCTCCACATGAATAATGAGCTGCCGGAACAACCGGTATCATGTCTTTTGTAATGTCAATTCCAATGCTAAGGCATCTTGCATAAATTGTTGGAAAATGATTAAGAATTTCTTCTTTACTTATTTTTTTTGTATTAAGATATACAAATTCATTGCCACTTAATTTCAACTCATTATCAATTGCACGAGCAACAATGTCGCGCGGAGCAAGCGATCCTCTACTATCATATTTCTGCATAAAGGGGATGCCTTTTTTTGTTACCAGCACCGCACCTGCACCGCGCATAGCCTCAGTAATTAAAAAGGAAGGCTTCACACCGGGATTGAATAATGAAGTCGGATGAAACTGGATAAACTCCAAATTGTTGATATGTGCTTTTGCCCTGTACGCCATTGCCACACCATCACCGGTTGAAATAATCGGATTTGTTGTTGTTTGATAAATATTACCTATACCACCGGTTGCCAACATTGTGGTTTTAGATAATATAGTAACTATCTTACCGGTATTTTTGTCTAAAGCGTACGCACCAAAACAAGTTACATTTGTATCGCTTCTTTTTACCAGTTTGCCAAGATGGTGTTCGGTAATTAAATCAATTGCTAAAAAATTCTCGTGTATTGTTATGTTTGGGTGTTTTCGCAGCTTTTCACTTAATGCTCTTTGAACCTCATTCCCTGTATTATCCTTATGGTGTAATATCCTGAAATCGGAGTGCCCGGCTTCACGTGCAAGATTAAATTTCCCTGTTTCTTCCTTATCAAAATTAGTTCCCCACTCCACAAGCTCATTTATCCTTTCTGTTGACTCGCTAACAGCTATACTTACTATCTCTTCATTATTGAGACCTGCACCGGCAACCATGGTATCTTTAATATGGTTTGCATAATTATCTGGCGAGTACATTACTGCCGCTATGCCTCCCTGTGCATAACTCGTTGCTGTCTCGTCCATATTTATCTTCGAAAGTACACATACATTTCCAAAAGGAGCAACCTTTAAGGCATATATTAATCCTGCTATGCCGGTACCTATCACCAAAAAATCAACTTTTATTGACATTATTTTTTTTGCAAAGGTATGAAGATAACTTGTAAATATATCAGTATTTGATGCTGAAAGAAGGTTAAATATTTAACACCTTAAAAGCGAGTTTTTAAACAGGGTATTAATTATCAGTATTAATTTTTGTATAGATGTGGTAATCGTTATTTAGTGCTTTACAAGTACTAAGCATTCCCAGCTTTTCTCCAACCCACATAGCCAACCTGTCTGCCGGATAGACAGGCAAAAAAAAACAAACCCACCGGTTTAACACCGGTGGGTTTGCCAATATTTGACTTTAAATATTGCAGACTAAAACTAAACTCGGCAATAATTG
>CAZGWS010000168.1:0-6961 GCA_964528805.1 uncultured Lentimicrobiaceae bacterium
TGAATAATCAGAATCAAAGGCAAAGGGCAGATCATGAAAATCTTTTGCTTCAGGAAACTCGCCATAAGAATTATTAAGGTTGTCATCTTCTAAAACAGCATCATCCTTCCAAAATGCAGCATAACATTCACTACAAATTAATATTAGTTTGTTTAACATTCCGGGAGAATTGGAAATAACTTTGCCATCAGAATAAACAACCGAATTATGTACAGTATAAGATGTTAATTCGTAAGAAGACATATTGCTCTTACAATGAGGACATACTAAAATACAGGGACGAAAGGTTGTCATTTTTTAAAAATATAGGTAAAATTACATTTTTTATTGTTAATTTTGTAACAATACGAAATATTTTTATACATTTGATGTGAAATTATAACAATATTTTTTAATAACTCAAAAATTACACTAAAATGAAGCACTTATTTACAGCATTAGTTTTTACATTTTCAGTAATAATCGCTATGTCGGCAATTGCGCAAAATAACAAAGCAATTAAAAAGGACATCCACAAAAAAGCATTGAAAGAAGCACGTAAAGAAGCTAAAAAATTAAAAAAGGAAGGATTTAAAGTAGCCCCGGGACAACTACCCATGGACAAGCAAATTGAATCAACATGGATTAAACGCTACGAAACTGACGACAAAGGTAACAAAGAATGGTTTGTAGTTGATGCTCGTGCCGTTGGCGAAACACACACTGCAGCAAAAATGCAGGCATATGAGGTAGCTAAAGTAAATTTAGCCGGACAAATTGGGACTGAAATAGCAGGTATTATTGAAACCAATATTGCCAATGCGCAATTAAATGCAGAAGAAGCGGCATCTGTAACAGAAACTGTAGCTACATTCAAATCGATTGTAGGGTCAAAGTTAGGAAGAACATCAACCTTTTTTGAAGCTGACAAAACTATTGGAAAAAATACAGAAGTATTTGTAACAATTGGCTATAGTTATGATTCGGCAGTTGAAATGGCAAAAGACATTATAAGAAACGGTTTAAAGGAAAAAACGAAAGTGCAATCCGAAAAACTAAACAAAATACTTGACTTTTAATCTACTATCGGAAATATTATGGCAAGGCTAAAAATTTTAAGCGCCTTAACTGTAATTCTGGTTCTGGCAAGTTCAACGGCAACTTCTCAAACGTTTCAGGACTTTAAGAAACAAATAAGAGAAGAGTACAACACTTTCGAAAAAGAAACTCAGCAAAAGTTCAATAACTTTGTTGTGGAAACTGATAAAGAGTTTTCTGTTTACCTAAGCGATAACTTTGGATCCTATAATATTGGTCATGAAAAGTTTGTACCGTCAGCTCCAAAACCCTCAAGTATCCCGATAACAGAGGAAATTGAAATATCGGACAACGTTATTGACTATGAAGTTAGTGAAGTTGTTACTACTTATCAGGGTCCTGTTTTTCCGGGAATTAAAAAATCAGAGATAAATGATTTTGATGTTAAACGTATTAACATTGACTTCCTTGGCTGGTCTCTATTTTTTAACCTCGACAAGAACTTTTTAAATATAAAAATTGATCACCTTTCAGATAGTGAGATAAGTTCGTACTGGACCAAAATGAGTGATGTTAACTACAATCACTTTCTTTTTCAGATTTCAGAAACTGCTAATGTTCTTAATATTAACCGATGGGGTTATTATCAGCTAATTAAAACATGTAGCAAACAGGTATATCCCGGCGATGCTAATATGCAAGTGCTTTTTCAATGGGCAATGCTTACACGCAGCCGTTATAAAGTTAAAGTTGGTTTTAACGATAATAGTCTGTTTCTATTAATCCCATCGGTTTACCAAATGTATAATATGGATTTTGTAACCGTTGATGGTACTAACTATTATATTATTGATGGTGAAGGAAAGCAAATTGAAACTTATAAAAAAGATTTCCCTGAAGCAGATATCTTAATGGATGTTAGCATACAAAAGCCAATGTTTACAAATGAGATAAAAAAAAGCAAGGATTTTCATTTTACGTATCAAGGTAATAAATACACTATTAATCTGGCTTATGATGAGGAAATGATACGGTTCTATAAAACTATCCCCTTATCGGATATTTCGGTATATTTTAATTCTGTTGTAAGTAATAGAACCAAAACATCTGTAATAGAAGCATTTAAACCTATACTTAAAGGTAAAGATAATGTTGAATCAGCAAACATACTGCTGAGTTTTGTGCAGCAGGCATTTGGATACAAAACAGATCAAAATGCTTATGGTACTGAAAAATATTTCTTTGCGGATGAGTTGCTACACTATCTATTTTCTGATTGTGAAGATAGGTCGGTGCTTTTTGCATATCTTGTTAAAACACTATTAAACAAAGAGGTGATAGCCTTAGGTTTTCCGGGTCACATGGCTACTGCCATTAATTTTAAACATGATGTTGATGGGATACATCTCGATTACAATAACAACACCTTTGTTGTTGCCGATCCTACTTTCTACGGAGCACCTGTTGGCTTACTGGTAACATCTGTTATTGGCAAAAAAGCAAAAGTCATTCCACTAAAAAACGATGCTGCAAAAGCAAAAGTTGCTGAATTAGTTTGGAAAAAAACAAATACATATGGAGGACTTAAAGCCGATAGGCTAAATGATATTGTTTTTGATGATGATGGCAATATTTTTGTGTGCGGTTATTTTATTCAAGATGCTGATTTTAATGAATTTAAGCTTACAGGAAATGGTAAAAACAGAGATATTTTTATTGCCAAATTTGATAAGGATATAAATCTTATTTGGGTAAATTCAGCAACCGGTTCCGGTAACGACATGGCATTTTCCATGGCATTAGGCGATGATGGAAACCTATATGTTTACGGAAGTGTTGAAAATGAATTGAACTTTTCAGGAACAGAAATTACCGCTATTGGTGCTCCTGATGTATTTGTTGCAAATTATACAACGGATGGGAAACTCAACTGGGTAAAAAAAGCAGGGATTGATAAAATTGATCACAACAGCGATTTCATGTTCGCAGCAAAATTTAATCCTAAAGGCGAAAAAATAATGGCAAAATTATACAGCGAGACAGAAGATTTTGATTATTACGGACTTAATATTGATAATGAAGGAAATGCTTTGATCGTAGGCTCATTTTATGCTACAACCGGAATAAATAGTAATACCCTGATAAATTATAATGAAATCAGCAATATTCCTGACGCACTGCATGAAACCGATATCATTTTAAAAGAAAAAGAATACGAAAGTGCTATCGCCGGTCTTTTTGCAGCTTTTATGCTATTAAAATCAACTAATATCGAATTACAGGGTACGCAGATAAAATCTACTTTTGACAAATACAATAATAAGTTTGAAACTTATGCTTCAGGTATTTATAATAATCTGATGAACATGAGCTTTATACGAAACAACCGCGGCATTATAACAATTAAAACATCTCAGCAAAAACCAATACTTTTGGATAAGATTAAAATTAATAACAATGCCAGAATAAAAATTATTACATTTAAGAGTGGTAATACCCTTATTGAAGTACTATCAGGTATTTATGTAGGCGGCGGAGGTCATTGGCTTGATATGAATTCAATAAAACTTTTTAAGGAATCGGGAGATTTGCTATTTGATTTTGATTCAGATAATTCAGTTAGTAAATTAAATCTTAGAAAAGAGGTGTTAAAGCGAAGCTTATGAGGGTAATCACAAATATTTCATTACTTATACTGCTGATATTCACGATGCTTAGCTTTACAAACATCTATTCACAGGAAGAAGAAGAAGTTGTAAATGAAGAAGTGCTGGATTCAGTAAGTAAAGAAAAAATAAATCTGAGTCAGTTGGCAGAGTTACTGAATTCAGAGGACAAGGAAATAATTATTAGCGACTATTATATAACATCATCTGAGCAGGATAAAAAATATATGATAGACAAAGTATTTTATAGCCTGTATAATTTATCACCTAAAAAAAAAACTCCAAAAAAAATATATTTCTACAACTGTGATTTTCATCTTGGTGAGAATTCCCCATTGGTTTTTAGCAAGTGGAATATTGTAAAGTTGAATATAATTGGCTGCGAATTTTGGAATCCTGTTGAATTTAAAAATTTTGTTTCCATAGGGCATTATCCTAATCTAATTGAGAATTGTATTTTTCATAATAACATAACTTTTAGTGATGACATAAATAAATTAGGTTCGCTACAAATAATAAATACAGATTTTGAATCTGAATTATTAGTTGATATGCCCTTGGGTAATTTAGTTGTTGAAAATTGCCACTTCACTACTGACAGTACATTTTCTTCTTCCCATGATGATGAATTAGTTTATTATCAGTTCACTTTGGGCGAAAAATCTGCTGATAATATTAAGCTAAACTCCAATATATTCAAAAATAATGGTGTTGATAATGTTTTTTCTATTAATTTGGGGGAGACCGATATTGGTGAGCTTTCAATTATCTCTAATCATCTTCAAACAATAAATTTAACAGGAGCCGAAGTCAAAAAGGCACTCTTCATAGATTCATTGTTTGTGGAAAATTACATTGGTATACTAAATTTTGATTTTCCCGAAAAAAATACTAACGCTTCATGGTATAATCTGGGTGGTGAAAAATTTGCTATTTTCAATATTGAATTATCCGGGATGGTTGTTCCTTATCAGGCAAAAACTGATAAACAACTTGCCAACAACATAATGTACAACGACCTTATGAGTGCTTATAATAAGTTTAACACATTATATCACGACCGTGGTAATATAACATCTGCCAATGCATCGTATGTTGAAATTAAGAATATTGAAACACGTAAACAGGCATTTATTCAAAAAGTAAATCCATCATTGAACAATTTAATAAATTACAAGTTAAATGTATTTCTACGTATTTTCTCAGATTATGCAACAAATCCCGGAAAAGCACTTCTTCATTCAATTCTTATGATTTTGCTTTTTACTATTTTTTATATTTTTACTTTTTCGGGATGGGATGGTTTGACTTACAAGTTCTATTTCAGTCAATTCAACATATTTTCTGAATACATTTCATCAACAAAAACAATTAATCAAATATTGGAAAGCAAAAGAAATAAAAGCAACAAAAAGGATGAATATGCAGAAGATATTAAGGATTTGATACTTGATTATAAAAAACGACACAAAGAGATTCCAGCCATGTTAAAACTAATTGGCAAACCTATTTATTTTATATCAAGATTCAAAGATGATATTATTCCGCAACTACTTAACTTGGTTAATTTTCAAAAAAAAGCATGGAGTGATCTTAAAACATTTGAAAAAATCAAATCAGGATTATTGATCACAATTATTTTGGCTGTTTTTATACTTTATGTATTATTAGTAAAGATATTTAGTTCAGTAATGCTTAGCTTAAACAGTTTCGTAGTTATTGGTTTTGGGAGTTTACCAGAATCCGATAAAAGTTTAGCAATGTATTTAACGATAATTGAAGGCATAATTGGTTGGTTTTATCTTATGATATTTACAATCACATTATTAAGTCAGGTACTACAGGGGGCATAGGCAATGCAAGTTAAACCGGCGGAAGCATAAAGTATATCTAATGTTAGTGATTTTGGGTTGAAATAATTTAATTAAGTACATAATAATAGGTATTATGGCAGTTGCAAATTTTTTAACATTTTCTGAGTGGTATCATTACCTGCTACTTTTTTTATGGAGTGTAATGTTATTAACCGGTATAAAATACTTCTCATTATTTGAATCAAATTTCAAAATAAAAAATAATTTTAGCAATGGTGAGAAAAATGGGAAAGTCATGCTTATTACATCGTTTGTTATTGGACTCTTATTAGTTCTCATTTTTACTTTCAAGCCCGCTCAAGCAAGTTTACAATCAGAATTAAGTTGGGATTATTCGAAATATGGTTTGTATGGTTTGTATATAATTATGTTGGTCGTCAACGCAATTATTTCTATTAGAAATTATGAAATTAGAAGCGGTGTTATCAGGCTATTGCTTATGACAATTTTTATGTTTCTGTATTTTTATACCGGAATGTTAGGAGGCTTACTGGTGATTGCAACATTTGCCTTGTTCATGCTCATATATGCAATAATAAAATTTAAACATATCTTAACGATAAAATAATCACAAATTATGAGCTTTCTAATCCAATTAATCATTTTTGCGGTATCCTTATTTCTATTGGCTATAAGTGTTAGATATGGACTTATGGGTGCAAGCAGAATGGATAACTATTTCTCACAAAAGAATAATTCTGATTATCCAGGTTTTCAATGGTATTATCGCATTCCTTTTTCAATTGGAGTAATACCTGAATATTTTTATGCCATTGTACTTGGGCACGATAACTATTTTAATAGGAATTGGTGGGCACTCAAAACAGCTTCTTTTATTTCAGTACTCATTTTTATTGCAGGGTTGAAAAGTCGCTTAGCTGTTTCGGCTTATTTTTCTTTCGGGTTTATAAAGGAAGGTGGTATTACTGCCTTGTTCACATCAGGAAATTTTGTAAACTTTATGAATATTATTGTAGTGTTCTATGTTGCACTATTTGTGCTAATATGTATCGAAAGTATAAGAATGCACGGTATTTATTCACCTATAAGAATTGCTATTTATAGCATATTATGCTTAATGATGGCTAATCTAACAGTAATTGCACTCTCAATAATTGTATTCATAGCAGTAGTTTATGTTGTTATCAAAGTCATTTGGTTTCTATTCTTTTCTTCTAAAAAAAGTAAAAATAAAAATAATGAGGACGATGATGATGAAACTGCCGGGACGATACTAAGAGGGGGGCTGCGTGAGTTTAAAACTGAACTTTACCAGTGGGAAGGAGAAGAAAAAAGCAGGTCATCAGTTAGTTACAAATCTGAAAAGACTGTTAGAAGAAGACCAAAAATAACAAGGAGAAGGAGAAAAAAGATAAATCGGGATAAAGATGATATACAGAGGCT
>CAZGWS010000169.1:0-6956 GCA_964528805.1 uncultured Lentimicrobiaceae bacterium
ACTTTATTTGGTCTTATTCTGAATTAAAAAATTTTTACAAACAAGTTGATTAAAACAAATAATTTTGACCTACTTTTGTGAAATAATTAACAACATCTTTAAAGATATGGAACTTTCACATATTGAGCACATTGGCATAGCCGTAAATAGTCTTGACGAGGCAATTGATTATTACGAGAACACATTAGGGTTAGTATGTTATGCAATAGAAGAAGTATCTGACCAGCAAGTTAAAACAGCTTTTTTCAAAGTTGGTCAAACAAAAATAGAATTATTGGAGAGTACTGATTCCAATAGCTCAATTCAAAAATTTATTGATAAGCGAGGACCGGGCATTCACCATATTGCATTTGCTGTAGATGATATTGAAAAATCGCTTGAGGAAGTTCAGGCAAACGGCGTTAGGGTTATAGATAGCAAACCCAGACCGGGAGCCGAGGGATTAGAAATAGCATTTCTACACCCCAAAACTACTTTTGGTGTACTTACTGAGTTTTGTCAAAATAAAAAATGACAGGTTATTAGTTAGCAACCTATGTAAGATTAAAAGTCTTTCAACACCTTAATAAATATATTCCAATGACAATTGAAGATAACATTGCACATCTTCTGGTAAAGCGCGATGAGGCTAAGCTGGGTGGTGGAGAAAAGAGAATTGAACAACAGCATAACAAAGGTAAACTAACTGCAAGAGAGCGGATTGACCTATTGCTTGACGAAGGAAGTTTTGAAGAATTTGATATGTTTGTTACACATCAGACACATGCATTTGGCATGGAAAAACAAAAGATCCTTACGGATGGGGTAATTACCGGCCATGGAACCATTGACGGCAGGGTAGTATATATTTTTTCACAGGATTTTACAATTTTTGGAGGATCATTATCACAAACGTACGCCCAAAAAATTTGTAAAATAATGGATCAAGCCATGAAAGTCGGCGCACCTATTATTGGCATTAATGATAGTGGTGGGGCGCGTATTCAAGAGGGGGTTAAAAGTCTTGCAGGGTATGCTGAAATATTTCAACGAAACATTATGGCTTCAGGAGTAATTCCTCAAATATCTGCAATATTTGGTCCATGTGCCGGGGGTGCCGTTTACTCTCCTGCGCTTACCGATTTTGTTGTAATGAGTCAGAATAACAGCTACATGTTTGTAACAGGTCCAAAAGTCGTAAAAACTGTAACAGGTGAAGATATTACAACAGAGGACTTGGGGGGAGCTGACATACATGGTAAAAAATCGGGAGTAGCCCATTTTATTGCTGAAGATGAACAGGAAGGTATGATGTTAATTAGGAAGATGTTAACATTTATGCCACAAAACAATCTTGAAGATCCAATTGTTACAGCTTGTACCGACCCCATTCATCGTAAAGATGATTTACTTAATGATATAATTCCTATCAACCCAAATCAACCATACAATGTAAAAGATGTAATATATTCAATTGTTGACTACACTGAATTTTTAGAAGTACAGCGTCATTACGCACAAAATATTGTAACAGGATTTGCCAAATTTAACGGCATTCCGGTAGGTATTGTTGCCAACCAGCCAAATTATTTAGCAGGTGTACTTGATATTAACTCCTCACGAAAAGCGGCGAGATTTGTACGTTTTTGTGATGCCTTTAATATTCCCATTATAACGTTGGTTGACGTACCCGGATTTTTACCCGGTAGTGCACAAGAATTAGGGGGAATTATTATACATGGAGCCAAATTGCTATTTGCCTACGGTGAAGCAACAGTGCCTAAAATTACAATAACACTAAGGAAATCATACGGAGGAGCTCATGATGTGATGGGTTCAAAACAACTACGCGGAGACATCAACTATGCATGGCCATCTGCCGAAATAGCTGTTATGGGTCCGGCAGGTGCTGTTGAAGTTATGAATGGCAAAGACAGTATGAAAATAAGCAGTACTGATGATCGTGCCACATTTATTAAAGAAAAAGAAGATGAATATAGAAGGAAATTTGCAAATCCTTATGATGCTGCAAGTTATGGCTATATTGATGATGTAATTGAACCTCGAAATACGCGCTTTAGAATAATTAGGGCACTACAAACTCTGGCATCTAAAAAGGATTCAAATCCACCTAAAAAACACTCTAATATACCCTTATAATTTACTAGGCATGGAATTATTATTTATTAATCAAACCGCAATAGAACAAGGTGTTGAGATTGCAATTATTGGTTATATTATCGTATTTATTGCTTTGGTACTTCTGTCTGTTATTTTTACATATCTGGCAAAAATACTTATTTGGCAAAATAAGCGCAGGTTAAGGAAATCTAATAAACTGAAGAAGTTAACAGATGAGGATTTAGCAATTAGCGGTGAAGTTGCTGCAGCAATTGCAATGGCAATATATTTATGTCGTGATTTGCACGATAATGAAAGTGACATTATTACAATTAAAAAAGTATCTAAAATATACTCCCCATGGAGCTCAAAAATATATGGGATGAGATTTATTAACCGATAATAGCAAACAAAAAAGATTAACACAATGAAAGGGTTTAAATTTACGATAAGAGGAAATAATTATGAAGTAGATATTAAAAGTTTTGACGATGGTATCGCCAAACTTGAAGTTAATGGCACTTTGTATAATGTGGAACTTCACAAGAAAGAGCAAGCGGCTAAAACACCAATTTTAATGCGGTCTGCATTAACAAATCCATCTAATGCACATAAAATAAAAAAGGCCCAAAGCAGCCTGTTTAAAGTAATGGCACCACTACCGGGCAATATAATGCAAATATTTGTAAAAGAAGGAGATGAGGTGAAGAAAGAAACTGAACTTTTGGTTTACGAAGCCATGAAGATGGAAAACAAACTACTATCAGAAAAGGAGGGTGTTGTTAAGTCGGTAAAGATTGCAACCGGAGACACGTTTCTTCAAGGTGATCTGCTAATAGAAATAGAAATAAACTAAAGCGTTTTAAAATGAATTTGCAAAAAAAGGCCATTACGGTTTTTGGAATAATCGCAATATTGTCCGCATTAAATTTAGTGTTTATTCAAACAAACAGTTATGCTCATGGCATTAATAACCAAAGTACATCCATTGAACAAACAGATGTAAGCAGCACCTCATCAAGCATATTTACGGGAATAGAAAAGTTTTTAAGTTTTACAGGATTTAGAAATGCAACACCGGGGCATATTATTATGCTGTTTGTGGGTTTATTTTTCATATTTCTAGCAATAAAATATAACTATGAACCTCTTTTGTTAGTTCCCATTGGTGTGGGGATACTAATTGGCAATATCCCGTTTTATCAGGATGGTGGTGTAAATTTACAGGTTGGAATTTATCAATCTGGTAGTGTACTAAATTTTTTATACTTTGGTGTAGTAAAAGGTATTTACCCCCCGTTAATATTTCTTGGCATTGGAGCTATGACAGATTTTTCATCTCTTATTTCAAATCCGCGTTTAATGTTATTGGGAGCTGCTGCTCAAGTTGGTATTTTTTTAACTTTTATAGGTGCTATTTATCTTGGCTTTAATATGCCCGAGGCAGGTGCAATTGGAATTATTGGTGGAGCAGATGGTCCAACCGCTATTTTTCTATCTTCAAAATTAGCAAATGGAAGTATCATAAATGGTGTACAAACTCAAAATTTAATAGGTCCTATTGCTATTGCAGCATATTCGTACATGGCACTTGTACCGGTAATTCAACCACCTATAATGAGATTGTTAACAAGCAAAAAAGAGCGTGTAATCCGGATGAAACCACCAAGGGCAGTTAGCAAGCAAGAGAAAATTATTTTCCCAATTGTTGCACTTATTCTTACATGTTTTATATCGCCGGGGGCATTGCCATTATTAGGTATGTTGTTTTTTGGTAATCTGCTAAAAGAAAGTGGCGCAACAAAACGACTTGCCAATACTGCTAAAAATTCGCTTATTGACATAGTTACAATATTGTTGGGAGTAACTGTTGGTGCATCAACACAAGCGGATGTTTTTTTAACAAAGGAGTCAATTTTAATTTTTGTACTTGGAGCACTATCGTTTATTATAGCAACAGCAGGGGGTGTGTGTTTTGCTAAGGTTATGAATTTATTCTTAAGCGATGAAAATAAAATTAATCCTTTAGTCGGTGCAGCAGGTGTTTCGGCTGTTCCTGATAGTGCAAGAGTAGTGCAGACAGAGGGTCTTCGATACGACTCAACAAACCACTTACTTATGCATGCTATGGCACCAAATGTTGCAGGTGTAATCGGATCAGCAGTAGCAGCTGGTGTAATGATGAGTTTTTTGATGTAAGATGGCAATTTGTGCTAACTTGAAAAATTTCAATAGCTTTATATAGTTTGGATTTTTTATAAATAAAATTTGTATTACAGATTTATTTTATTTTAACTTTGACCCCCAAAACAAAACTATGTTAATAATTGGTATAGCCGGGGGCAGTGGCTCTGGAAAAACAACTGTTGTAAATAAGATAATAGAGTCGTTACCAAAAAATTCAGTAGCCGTGATGTCGCAAGACTCATACTATTTTGATAATGGACATCTAAGTAATGAAGAAAAGCTAAAAATTAATTTTGATCACCCTAATTCAATTGAGTTTGATTTACTTATTAACGATTTAATTAAGCTAAAATCGGGAGAAACCATAAATCAGCCAATATATTCATATGTAACCTGTGCACGTTCAAATATGACAGTTGCTGTTGAGCCAAAAAGAGTTGTTATTGTTGAAGGAATATTAATACTAACAAACAAAAAATTACGTGATTTATTAGAGGTTAAACTGTTTGTTGCTACCGATAGTGATGATAGGTTGATGCGTATAATAAGACGTGATGTGCAGGAACGCGGGCGGAATTATAATGATGCTTTAACTCATTATGAAAAATTTGTTAAGCCTATGCATCAGCAATTTATTGAACCTACAAAGCTCTATGCAGATGTAATTATTCCTCAAGGAGGGAAAAATAAAGTAGCTATTGATATGATAGCTTCACGTATTAAAATCAATCTTAACGATTCAAGGCTACCTGTTGTAAACAATTAGAATTATTATCTGAAATTATGTTACTATACGATTTCGTAGTATTTTCATTTATTCTATATCCATTATCGGTGATGTGTACAAACTGTAATTACACTACTATTACATATATTATTAATAAACAGACAGATACATAATGTGGCATATGAATTGTCCTATAGCTTGCATTCTTAAAAATATTCATCATGATAATAACAATTGTAGCAGTTTATTTGGTTTTTACGTTTTTATTTATGGTATTTGGAATTGACAAGCATATGGCAGGAATCCAAATTTTCCTTATCAGTTTATTTCTTACTCCTCTTGTTGGATTGTTTTATATTTACATTAAAAAGAATAAATCAAAAAAAATAAGATATTATTATTGTAGCGAATGCGATTATATTTATCCTATTAAAATGAACAATTGCCCCATTTGTATTGAGAATGGTATTAAAATTAAACTTAAAAAATATCAAAGTCCGTATAAAGTTGCAGATAAATTAGGTATTTTAAAGGTTGCATAAACTGTTTTTCCAAAACTTACTTTCCATTTTCCTTCTCTCAAACTCTTGTAGCAGTAACATTATTTTAATGCGCCCATGGTTGATTACAAAATCAGAATTAGTAATATCTTTGTATAACCTTTACGTAAACTTTGTGATATAGCTGCCCATAAAACCATGAAGAGCTATTATACAAATCATGGGCAAGGTAACAGGTGCAAAAAAAGTACAGAAATCAAAACTGCTGAAGCGTTTAATGATGTTCGTACTGCTCAAGTTGTGATTTACTTAGATTTTGTAGATATAAACTTGGTTTACTTTTTAATTTCCAAACAACAATTCTTAAAAATAGCATTAAATACGAGGATAGCATCAAAGCAAAATATAGCCCCAACCTGACTGCATTCTTGTAGTTAAAACCTTTTTTGTATCTTTGCACAAAATAAAAAAAATTATTATGAAGAAGATTTTTATTAATGGTCTGATATTAATCGGGCTTATTATGTTTGCGGCATCATGCCAGTACAAATTTACGGTAGAACCTGTTATTCCTCCCCCTACCCCTGGAGATACTGTTAGTTTTAGTACTGATCTTATTCCTTTATGGAATGGCACTAACAATTGTGTTGCTTGCCATAAAGATGGAGGACAAGTACCACATTTAACCCCTGATGTTGCATATAACAGCATTATGAGTACACCCTCGGTTGTAAATTTAACAGACCCTGAAACCAGTTTGCTTTATTTAAACCCCCTACCCTCATATACAGCAAATCATACTTGGAAAAAGTATAAAGCCGGAGAAGCCGCCTTAGTTTTGTTATGGATTAAGCAGGGCGCAAAAAACAATTAATAAATAGCTAAAATCAGAGAAATGAAAAAATTAATTACATTAATTATAATAGCATCGTTTACTATTCAGTTTGGATATGCTCAACAGGATGATGCTAAACCTAAGAAGAAGAAAAAAGACAGACCTGTACTGGAAATGTATAGTGGGGATTTACTTATTGACAATCAAACCCCTATGATCCATGAGAAAAAAACTTTGGAAACTCAAATCCAACACAGGTTTGGCGTTATAAATGACAATGGCATATCCGATCTATTCGGTATTTACGCTCCTTCGGCTAACACTCGTATAGGATTTAATTATTCAATACTTAACAACCTCATGATTGGCTATGGCATTACTAGAAAAAACATGTACAGCGATTTTCAGGTAAAGTACAATATTCTTGAGCAGACACGTAAAAACACAATTCCGGTAACCGTTACACTTTATTCCGATATGGCTATTGACGGCAGAAATAAAGATGTTTTTAACACCGTAACCGCCGATTCCGTTTATAAATTTACTAACAGACTTTCATACTTTACCGAGGTAATGGTAAGTCGTAAATTTAACGACTGGTTTTCAT
>CAZGWS010000170.1:0-3198 GCA_964528805.1 uncultured Lentimicrobiaceae bacterium
CCCCCTCCTCCGGGACATGGAAGTACAGGAAACCAAACCGGCGGTAATGCCCCAATAGGAGGTGGATTATTTATTTTAATGGGACTTGGTGCTATGTATAGTGGAAAGAAACTGTATAACATGAGGAAGAAAAATCAAGAGAAATAGAAAATTAGACGAACCCTATACCTATACTATGTGTAGTTTGCAACTACACATTTCTATAAATATTCAACTTAATCCCTATTGATTATTTCAACCGAATATGATAACACTTCACAATAGTGGTTTGTGTGCGAAGTCATGACTTGTTATGTATATTGTTACACAATTTTTCTTAACGACAGATGCAAGCTTTTATAAGAGTTTGATTAAAAATATTTGTACTTTTTCTAAATATTTCGTAATTTGATTTTTTGTGTGATTATTTTGTCTTACTTTGCAAATGAATATTCATTCACTAATAAATAAAACGGTATTAGATGGTTAAACCAATTGATATTAATAAGTTGGACGGTGTAAAGAAAGCTGCAATAAGAGTGATAGTTGAGCGGGGATATTATGGTGCCACTATTGCACAAATATCAAAAGAGGCGGGAGTGTCAGACGGTTATCTTTACAGGCATTATTCCGGTAAAGCTGCTTTGGTATTAAGTCTTTACATTGAGCAGATGACTTTTTTTCAACAAGTTGTCCTTGATGCAATAAAAAGAGAGCCCTCAGTTAAAGGTGTGCTGCTAAATTCGTTTAAATTTCTCAACGAAACCGTTCAGGATGACAAAGATACAATTGCCTTTGTTTTTATTATGGATCACGACCATAGCTTCAGTTTTCCGAATGAAATACGTAATGGATTCAGAATTATAGGTGGTAAGCTGCAAAAACTTGGAGTGGAAACTAAAGAAATTTCATCATCAAGAAATATTGAGGAAATTATTGCCGTTGTATTTGGGTTGCCAATAAAACTTATTGAGATGAGACGAAAGGCAATTATCAAAAGTGAATCAATTTCAACTACAGATATTAACATGCTTGTTGATATTTGTTTAAAAGCACTAAAGTAGATAACGATTTGGAGGAGAGTATATTAAATAAAGAGCTGTTAACAATTAATCCTGATTGGGTCGGAAATATTAAAATTGATGGAGAGTTTGTGAACTTTGCAAATAAGGATAAAAAATTTAGCTTGATAGATATATTAAAGTGGAAACTGCTTTCGCACAATCCGCAAGCAGATGAGAAACGGTCCGACAAGTTTCAGCTACAGCTTGTTGAAGGTAATAATTGGTTAACATCAGGTGAAGATGTTATTGTTTGGCTTGGTCATGCAAGTTTTTTTATAAGGTTGGGTGGCACTACCTTTATTACCGATCCTGTTTTTTATAATATGTCGTTTATAAAACGTCAGGTGGGCATACCATGCGCCGTAAGCAGTATAAAAAATATTAATTATATTTTGCTTTCTCATGGTCATCGTGATCATTTTGATAAAAAAACAATTTCAAAACTGATTGCATCTAATCCCGAAGTTACTGCTTTAGTTCCTTTAAATAATGGTTCATATTTTAAAAATAAAGAGGTTAATTTTCAAGAAGCAGGCTGGTATCAGAAATACGAAACTGCCAATCAAGTAGAGGTGTATTTTATGCCGTCAAAACATTGGAACAGAAGGGGATTGCTTGATTTTAATACTACATTGTGGGGGAGTTTTATTATTAAACACAATAACATTACAATATACTTTGCCGGAGATACTGCAATTGGTAATCACTTTAGTGAGATTGCTAATATTTTTCAGGATATAGATTATTGTATTTTGCCAATTGGTGCTTATAAGCCGGCAAATATTATGCAAGAAGCTCATATGTCGCCTCGGGAAGCATATAAAGCCTTTAAAATTATGAAAGCTCGTGCATTTATTCCCATGCATTTTGGTACTTACGATCTCGCTGATGAACCTTTGGGAGAACCGCAAAGAATGGTTGAGAGCTTTAACGACAGCAGGATTATTATATTGAAAGTAGGAGAGGTGTTTAGACTTTGATGAAGTTGTGATATTAAGAAATTGTGTAACAATGAAAATTTAAAAATAATATTAAATATGAAAACAGTATTAATAACGGGTGCCTCAAGTGGCATGGGTGCAGCAACGGCGTACGTTTTTGCCCGTAACGGTTACAATCTTATTTTAACGGCTCGCCGTATGAATAAACTTGAAGAATTAAAAAAAGATATACTAACAAAGTATAAAGTAAAGGTTAACATCTTTAGTGTTGACTTATCATTGCCAGTTGGGGCAAATGAGCTTTACAATCAGGTTGTTAGTAATAAACTTAAAGTAGATGTGCTAATAAATAATGCCGGTTTTGGGACTTTTTGTGAGTTTAAAGATTCAAACATTGAGCGTGAAGAACAAATGCTGAATTTAAACATTCTTAGCTTAACAAAACTCACAAAACTATTTGTAGATAAGATGATTGAGCAGGGTGGTGGCAACATTGTTAATATTGCATCAACGGCTGCTTTTCAGTCGGTTCCATATTTCGCAACTTATGCAGCAAGTAAGGCATATGTGTTGAGTTTTAGCGAAGCTATTGCTTATGAACTTAAAGATGATAATATTTTTGTAACAGCAATCTGTCCGGGTGCAACCGAAAGTGAGTTTGCAACTACAGCAGGTTTTAAAGGTAGTGGAATGTTCAACAATGTCCCTACATCATACAATCTTGCAGAATTTATTTATAACTCCATGCAGAAGAAAAAAGTTTCTTCAATTCATGGACTTAAGAATAATTTTCTAGCTTTTTCGTTACGATTATCTCCTCGTAAGTTAAATACTGCTATTGCCGGTAAAATGATGAAATAGTTGCGTGTTTTATGTAAATCAATACTGATTTACACTAAAAATAGTAATTGAATAGGTATGTGTAAAACTATTAATTTTATTCTTCTATTTGTGATTGTAACAGGTTTATCTGCTTGCAATAAGGGTTTAAATTCGCCAACAAACAACATGAATTACAGACAAGAGATGCGCAACTTTGTACAAGAAATAAGCGCATACTCAAAAGCTCTCAATCCTGATTTTGTAATAATCCCGCAAAATGGTGTAGAACTTGTAAGCACAACAGGTGATGATACGGGCTTGCCAGAAATCAATTATATATCTGCAATAGATGGTATCGGTCAAGAGGATCTATTTTATGGCTATAATGCTGA
>CAZGWS010000170.1:3298-6848 GCA_964528805.1 uncultured Lentimicrobiaceae bacterium
TAAATTTATCAATAAACGTATATTTGTGGCTTAAATCTATCGTATGACATTTGCAAACAGGGTACTTAAATTTTACTCAGAATTATCTGTTAATCAAAACATACCACCTGGTATCAAAGTGCTAAACCCTTATTGTAATGACACTACAATTGCTGTATGTGAGCAGTTTTATAATAAGTATTATAGTGATAATTTAGGGCGAAAATTAATTTTAGGAATTAATCCCGGGAGGTTTGGTGCAGGTATAACTGGGATACCATTTACTGATCCGCTAACACTTGAAAATGAGTGCGGTATAAAAAATGATTTTGATAAGAGAGCAGAGTTATCTTCTGATTTTATTTACAGACTTATTAATGCTATTGGTAATCCAACAAGCTTCTATAAACGATTTTTTATCGGTTCGGTAAGCCCGCTTGGTTTTATGCTTAACGGAAAAAATTTTAACTATTACGATTCAAAGGAATTGCAAAGAGTAATAAAGCCTTTTATAATAACAAATCTCGTAAAACAAATAGGTCTCGGAATTAATTCACGTATATGTTATTGCTTAGGGAAAGGTAAAAATTATGAGTACCTAAATTTTTTAAACATTGAGCTAAAGCTATTTGATGAAATAGTTCCGTTACCTCATCCGCGGTGGGTTATGCAGTACCGCCGAAAAAAACTTGATGAGATAATTGAATCCGTTGCTGATAAGCTTATCCGCTAATATTTATATTGGTTATAAATTACTTGTCAAATGATTTTTTATTGTTAAATATGATCCTGAACGCCCAAAAAGTATTACTTTCGTGCATCCAAATTTATTTAAAATTAAGATAATAATATGGCAAAAGTCAGAGGTGCAATAGTTGTTGATATTGAAGGCTGTAAGGGATGCGAAGTGTGTGTTCCTGCGTGCCCTACAGATGTTATACTATTGGCAAAGGAAGTAAATGGTAAGGGCTATCATTTTGCATATATGGAAAATCCTGATGATTGTACAGGCTGCACAAATTGTTCTGTAGTTTGTCCTGATGGGGTTATTACCGTATATCGTGTAAAAGTTAAAGAATAAGCATTCAAAAATTTGAGAAATGGGTGAATTAAAACTAATGAAGGGTAACGAAGCACTTGCAGAGGCTGCTATACGCGCCGGATGTGATGGCTATTTTGGCTACCCTATTACACCTCAGTCGGAGGTGATAGAATATCTCATGGCAGAAAAGCCTTTTGAGAGAACCGGCATGGTAGTACTGCAGGCCGAAAGTGAAGTTGCATCAATTAATATGCTGTATGGTGGCGGTGGTACCGGTAAAAAGGTTATGACATCATCATCCAGTCCGGGTATTAGTTTAATGCAGGAAGGTATCTCATACATGGCAGGTGCCGAAATACCATGTGTTGTTGTTAATGTTGTTAGAGGAGGTCCAGGATTAGGAGATATCCAACCCTCTCAATCTGATTATTTTCAGTCGGTTAAAGGTGGCGGTCATGGTGATTATCGTCTAATTGTACTAGCACCGGCGTCAGTTCAGGAAATGTCTGATTTTGTTCCCTTAGCTTTTGATTTGGCATTCAAGTATCGCACGCCGTCTCTTATTGTGTCCGATGGTCTTATAGGTCAGATGATGGAAAAAGTTGAGCTCTTTGAACAAATTCCAAGGATGACTAACAAAGAAATTAACGAACGTTACCCGTGGGCTACAAATGGTAAACCTGCCGGTAAAGAACGTCGTATCCTTACTTCATTAGACCTTGACCCGTACAAACTTGAAAAACATAATCTTCATCTTCAGGAAAAATATCACAAAATAGAAGCTGACGAAGTTAGATACGAACTTATTGATTGTGATGATGCTGAATACGTTATTGTTGCTTATGGCTCCAGCTCGCGTATAAGTCAGAAAACGATTCAACTTGCTCGTGAAGAAGGTATTAAAGTAGGTCTGCTGCGACCAATTACATTGTGGCCATTTCCTAAGAAACCCATTGACGAGCTTGTGAAAAAAGGAGTAAAAGGCTTCCTCTCGGTAGAGATGAGTGCAGGACAAATGGTTGAAGATATTAGACTAACAGTAAGTAATAGAACAAAGGTTGAACATTTTGGTCGCTTTGGAGGCGTTATCCATTCACCTGAAGAAGTGTTGGAAGCTCTTAAATTTAAAATAATAGGAGGTTAAGTTATGTCGGGAATTACTATACAAGATATTATTAAACCGGAAAATCTGGTATATCAAAAAACAAAATTGATGACCGATAAAACCCTTAGCTATTGTCCCGGTTGTGGTCATGGAACTACACATAGGCTAGTTATGGAGGTTATCGAAGAACTTGGTAAAGAGAATGATACTATAGGAGTTGCCCCTGTTGGCTGTTCTGTATTGGCTTATGAGTTTATGAATGTTGATATGCAAGAAGCTGCACATGGACGTGCGCCTGCCCTTGCAACTGCAATAAAACGATTGTGGCCCGATAAAGTTGTCTTTACTTATCAAGGTGATGGCGATTTGGCAGCCATCGGCACAGGTGAAACAATTCATGCTTGTAATAGAGGTGAACAAATAGTTATTATTTTTATTAATAACGGTATTTATGGTATGACGGGTGGTCAAATGGCACCAACTACTTTACCCGGAATGAAAACATCAACTTCGCCTTATGGCAGAGATGTTGCAACAATGGGTAACCCTTTGAAAATTACGGAGTTAGTAGCGCAGTTGCCGGGTACGTATTATGTAACCCGACAGTCGGTACAAACACCAAGGGCAGTACGAAAAGCTAAACGCGCAATTAAAAAAGCCTTCCAAAATCAATTGGATGGTAAGCCGGGCTTGTCGTTTATAGAAGTTGTGTCCAACTGTAACTCGGGTTGGAAGATGGAACCGGTACAGTCAAATATTTGGATGGAAGAAAATATGTTCCCATATTACCCATTGGGAGATATTAAATTAGATGGTAAATTGATAGCCAAGTAATAAATAACTAAATTACATGAACATGACTGAAGAAATTATTATAGCAGGATTTGGCGGGCAAGGTGTGCTGTCAATGGGAAAAATTCTTGCATACTCGGGCATAATGCAGGATCAGGAAGTAAGCTGGTTTCCTGCATACGGACCTGAAATGCGCGGAGGTACTGCAAATGTTACTGTTATTATTAGCGACGACCGCATCAGCTCGCCTACATTAACAGCTTATGATACTGCAATTATTCTTAACCAACAATCGATGGATAAGTTTGAAAGTACAGTAAAACCGGGTGGTGTGCTTATTTACGATCCTAACGGCATTTCAAAACATCCTACACGAAAGGATATCTCTATTTATAAAATTGAAGGAGCAAAAATTGCTGCCGAAATGGGTAACGTGAAAATATTTAATATGGTTGTATTAGGTGGCTATTTAAAAATTAAGCCAATTGTAAAACTTGAAAATGTAATCAAAGGTTTGAAAAAATCACTTCATCAACGTTATCACAAACTAATTCCTCTTAACGAGGATGCAATTAATATGGGTATTAAAAGTATCGTCGAAGTATCTTAGAGGATAATTGCAAACTATATCT
>CAZGWS010000171.1:0-6815 GCA_964528805.1 uncultured Lentimicrobiaceae bacterium
GCAGATTTTAAATCTGCAAATATTAAGTACGGGATTGCAAATCCCGAACAGCAGTAGGCAGTAGTTTTTTAAATTTTTGCAAAAGTAAAAATAAATTGCTATGTAGTAACAGGGTTGTAAAACTTGTAACATCTATGGGCAGAATAAATATCTAATAATACATCGTAATGTGCGTAAATTATTAGCTAAATATTATTTTGAGGTGCTTACTATTAAAATGGTCTTCGCTCTTTCGGATTGCAAATCCCGAACAGCAGTGCTTATTGTGGACCTAACCTTTCAGGTTGAAAAAAACCTGAAAGGTTGAGTTCTTATTTATTTCTTTTTTCGTCTTTAGTCGATATTGATTATTTGCAATCCGAAAGTAATAACAGCAGATTTTAAATCTGCAAATATTAAGTACGGGATTGCAAATCCCGAACAGCAGTAGGCAGTAGTTTTTTAAATTTTTGCAAAAGTAAAAATAAATTGCTATGTAGTAACAGGGTTGTAAAACTTGTAACATCTATGGGCAGAATAAATATCTAATAATACATCGTAATGTGCGTAAATTATTAGCTAAATATTATTTTGAGGTGCTTACTATTAAAATGGTCTTCGCTCTTTCGGATTGCAAATCCCGAACAGCAGTGCTTATTGTGGACCTAACCTTTCAGGTTGAAAAAAACCTGAAAGGTTGAGTTCTTATTTATTTCTTTTTTCGTCTTTAGTCGATATTGATTATTTGCAATCCGAAAGTAATAACAGCAGATTTTAAATCTGCAAATATTAAGTACGGGATTGCAAATCCCGAACAGCAGTAGATGAAAGCTATGTTAAATGTATGAGTAGGTGGCACTAATTGTAGAAATCCTTTTTCAGAAAGACAATAAGGCATCGTTAAAAGTAAGAAAAGAATATGTATCTTTGAAACTTGCTATTCAAAAAAAACAATTATGACAAAAGAAAGCACAATAAAACTATTTCGAGATAAACAAGTGCGTGTTCATTGGAATGACGAACAAGAAAAATGGTTTTTTGCAATTGTTGATGTTATTGGTTTATTGACTAAAAGCGTAAATCCTCAGGCATATTGGAGAAAGTTAAAGGAAAGATTAAAAAAGGAAGGAAATGAAACCGTGACGAATTGTCACAGGTTGAAAATGGAGGCTACCGATGGAAAGATGAGGTTGACTGATGTGGCGGACACAGAACAATTATTGCGATTAATTCAATCAATTCCTTCACCAAATGCAGAACCTTTTAAAATCTGGTTAGCAAAAGTTGGATATGAAAGGATTGAAGAAACAGAAGATCCCGAAAAAGCATTCGACCGTGCAATGGAAACGTATTTAAAGAAAGGGTATTCAAAGAATTGGGTTAATCAACGTCTAAAAAGTATTGAAGTCAGAAAAGATTTGACTGACGAATGGGAACTACGCGGAGTAAAGAAAGGATTAGAATATGCAATTTTAACTAATGAGATAACTCAGGCTTGGACAGGTCTTACAACAAAGCAATACAAAAACTTAAAGGACTTGAAGAAAGAAAACCTAAGGGACAATATGACTAATCTTGAATTGGTTTTAAACATGCTAACAGAGACAACCACAACTGAATTATCAAAAAAGCAAAAACCAAAGACTTTCAAGGAAAATAAAAAAGTCGCAAGAAGAGGTGGTGATGTGGCTGGGAATGCAAGAAAAGATATAGAAACGAAATTAGGAGAAAGTATAATAAGCCCATTGAACGCAAAGAAATTAGGGAACAGGAATAATAATGAAATGAATAGCATTGAAGAATAAGCAACGAAATGCCAACAGAAAATATAGTGCATTTGGTAGGTAGCAATAAATATAACTATTTGTAAATTGAGAATGAAGTGTTTCAACATGCCAAACGCAACATATTCAAACCGGTAAATACAGCAGTTAACATTACAAATCTTGCAGTAATATAAAGACGCGTTAGCCAAGGCAGTGATTGCAATGGTAGCTTGTTGAAGTGGCGGATGATTTTTTTGTTAGTAAACGTAGGCGGAGAAACGGAGCCCACGTATTACTTACAAAAAAACATACGGCACGAAACAACTACAAATGGAAAGCACGTTTGCCTCAAAATAAAAAACCAAAAGAAGCTTGTAAAAAGTTGGCTGTCAACCATCAATAAAAATATCCTAAAGTTATCAACACACATAATTTTATATTATCATTTTAATACATTTGCATATACAGATGCGTAATTTTTAACGCACTTATAACCAGTTAATTATATTATCAGGCAAAGGGATTGTCGATGCTATTTTACAACAATGTAACAATGTAACCAATAAACTATGTTCCTAATTTTTGATACTGAAACCACAGGTTTACCAAAGAGTTATACTGCTCCGCTTGACGATTTTGAAAATTGGCCTAATTTAGTTCAGTTAGCCTGGCAGATTCATGATGAGAGTGGCGAGCTTATTGAGGCAAAGAGTTATATAATAAAGCCTGAAGGTTTTGTTATTCCGTGGGGTTCAGAGAAAATTCATGGTATTTCGACCGAGCGTGCGAACAAGGAGGGATACCCGGTTGAATTTGTGTTAGATGAGTTTAATAAGGCGTTAGATAAGATACAAACAAATGTTGGACATAACTTAGAATTTGACAATAAAATAGTTGGTTCTGAGATGGTTAGACATTCGATTGCTACTACTTTATTTGAAAAGAATAGCGTTGACACGCAGCATAAAAGCACTAACTTTTGTGCATTGCCGGGGGGCAGGGGCGGTAACTTTAAATGGCCAAAGTTGGAAGAGTTACATGTTAAGCTTTTTAATGAAAGTTTTGATGCTGCACATAATGCTGCCGCTGACGTTCAGGCTACTGCGCGCTGTTTTTTTGAGCTTGTACGGATAAGAGTTATAAAAGCAGATTCGCTTAATCTACCTGCTGCGGTGGTTGAAGATTTTATTGCTGCGCACCCCAACGTTATTAAAGCAATAGGCATTGAGGTTGAAGCATTTCACGAAAGTAAAAATATTGAATCTGATTCCGGCAAAGCCGTTAATGAGGAGCATGTTGCAGCCACTGAGCTACCCAAAATAGAGGGCAGTACGTTTACGCATTTGCATGTTCACACGCAATACTCGGTACTCGACGGACTATCAGATATTGGTAAAATGATTGCTAAGGCAAAGGACGATGGCATGGAGGCTGTTGCTTTAACCGATCATGGTTATATTTATGGTGCTAAGAAGTTTCATGATGCGGCGATGAAGGCCAAAATAAAGCCAATTATAGGTTGCGAAACATATGTTGCCCGTAGGGGTATGAATGTTAAAAAGAGTAAGATTGATGGTTCGGGTTGGCATTTGGTACTGCTTGCAAAAAATTTAAAAGGGTATCACAATTTAATTAAGATGGTATCGGTAGCGTCAACAGATGGTTACTATTATAAGCCACGCATTGACAAAGCATTACTTAGGAAATATTCAGAAGGTATTATTGCATTATCTGCATGTTTAGGTGGTGAAATTCCACAAAAAATAATAAATGAAGGCGACGAGAAAGCTGAAGAGGCTATTTTAGAATACAAAGATATTTTTGGCGATGATTTTTATCTTGAGATACAGCGGCATCCCACGGGCGATCCTGAAATTGACAAAAGGGTATTTGACGATCAGGTTTATGTTAACAATGTGATATTAAAGTTAGCAAAAAAGAATGATATCAAGGTTGTTGCCACCAACGACTGTCATTTTATAAATGCAGAAGATGCTGATGCACATGACAGGTTAATTTGCATTGGCACTGCTAAGGATTTTGATGACCCCAAACGTTTACGATATACGAGGCAGGAATGGTTTAAGACTCAGGCAGAGATGCAAGAGCTTTTTAAAGATAATCCACAAGCACTGGCAAACACAAAGGAGATTGTTGACAAAGTTGAGATTTATGAGTTAGAAAAAAAGCCTATAATGCCCGAATTTGTAATACCCGACGAGTTTGGCGACGCTAATGAGTATTTAAGACATCTTTCATATTTGGGTGCCGAAAAACGATACTCACAAGTTACAGATGATATTCGTGAGCGAATTGATTTTGAGCTTTCAATAATTAAAAATATGGGTTTCCCCGATTATTTTTTAATAGTTTGGGATTTTTTAGCTGCCGCTCGTAATATGGGTGTAATAGTTGGTCCGGGCAGAGGGAGTGCAGCAGGATCGGTGGTGTCATACGCACTAAAGATAACAGATATTGACCCACTAAAGTACAATCTTCTTTTTGAAAGATTTTTAAATCCCGATCGTATTTCTATGCCTGATATAGACATTGACTTTGACGATGACGGAAGAGAGCGGATACTTGCGTGGGTTAGAGACAAATATGGCGTTAATCGTGTAGCTCATTTAATCACTTTTGGAACGATGGCTGCAAAAATGGCTATCAGAGATGTTGCCAGAGTACAGCGGTTACACTTGTCGGAAGCAGATCGACTTGCCAAAATGATTCCGGATACGCCCGGTATTACCATCAAAAAAGCAATGAAAGAAAATCCTGAATTAAAAAAGGAACTTGATTCAGGCACTTCAGAAGTGATATCGGTATTGAAAAATGCCATTACACTTGAAGGATCGATACGAAACACTGGCACACATGCTTGCGGAATTATAATCAGCAAAAAAGATTTGGATAATTATGTGCCAATCACATCTGTAAAAGACTCGGTGTTAAAATATGCTACACAAATTGATGGCAAATCGATTGAATCCGTAGGATTACTCAAAATGGACTTTTTGGGATTAAAAACATTGTCGATTATTAAAGATACAATTGAGAATATTAAAAAATCGAAAGGTATTACAATTGACATTGACACCATTTCTTTTGAAGATGAAGATACATATAAGCTTTTTGGCAGAGGTGATACAATAGCTCTGTTTCAGTTCGAGTCGGATGGGATGCGTAAACATTTAAAGGATCTTAACCCTTCGCGTTTTGAAGATCTTATTGCCATGGTTGCGCTGTACCGCCCGGGACCAATGAAATACATTCCTAATTTTATTGAACGTAAGCACGGCAGAGAGAAAATTGTATATGATTTTCCTGAGATGAAGGAAGATTTGGAAGAGACTTATGGCATAACTGTTTATCAGGAACAGGTGATGCTACTATCACGCAAACTTGCGGGATTCTCTCGCGGTCAGTCGGATACTCTGCGAAAAGCAATGGGCAAAAAGAAAATTGCAGAGATGGAAAAACTCAAAGTAGAGTTTATTGATGGCTGCATAAAAAACAATCTGTCGGCAGACAAGGCTGAAAAGGTGTGGAAAGACTGGGAAGCCTTTGCCAGCTATGCTTTTAACAAATCACATGCCACGTGTTATGCTTATCTGGCCTATCAAACGGCATACCTAAAAGCGCATTTTCCGGCTGAATTTATGGCTGCTAACTTAAGTCGTAATCTACACGACATCAAGAGGATAACACATTTAATTTCAGAGACATCCCGTATGGGGATACAGGTACTTCGCCCTGATTTAAACGAGAGTTCGGCAAACTTTACTGTTACCAAAGATGGTATTATCCGCTTTGGTTTGGCGGCAATAAAAGGTGTTGGTGAGGCAGCTGTAGTTCAAATTATTAGAGAAAGAGAAAATAACAACTATTTTACAAGTATCTTTAATTTTGTAAAAAGGATAAATTTAAAATCGGTTAACAAAAGAAGCCTTGAGGCATTAGCAAAAGCAGGTGCATTTGATGGCTTTGAAAACACACACCGTGCGCAATATTTTTATACTGAAGGTGATAACTCAAGTAACTACATCGAAAAAATTATTAAACATGGTGCTGCATATCAGGCACAACAAAACTCAGCTCAAGTGTCGTTGTTTGGCGATAGCGAAATGTTTGAAGTTAAAGATCCTATTATTCCGGAATGCCAGCACTGGAGCATGCCTGAAAAGTTAAAATTTGAAAAGGAAGTTACCGGGTTTTATATTTCAGGGCATCCGCTTGACGATTTTAAACAAACCATGAATAGGTACTGCAATGTTACCGTTGACGATCTGCGCAACAACATGCAAAAATATAAAAATCAACAGATTAACCTTGCCGGGATGATTACCGTATCATCACAAAAAACCACAAAAAGTGGTGATCCATTTGGTACATTTACGGTTGAAGATTTTTCGGGTAATATAAACATGGTGCTATTTGCGGAAACTTATTTAAAGAAAAAACACATGCTTGAATTAGGTAATAACATATTTATTACCTTACGTGTTGAGGAAAGACGCTACCAACCCGGGAGTCTGCAAATACGAATTAATGATATTATACTCCTTTCGGAAGTTATGGCAAAACTAACGAAGGCTATAACTTTGCGATTGCGTGCCGACGAGCTTACTAATGAAGCCACAAACAACATTGTGGAACTTATTAAAAATAACCCTGGAAGTACTCCAATACAAGTACTTATTACCGATCCGGATACCAAATCGAGCGTTAGGTTAAAATCACTTGGGGCAAAGGTTGAACCACGATTATTTGTAAAAGCACTTTCGGCTAATAGCAAACTAAATTACGCAATTGTTTAGTACAATAGTTCGTGTAGTTTTTGTTTCTCGCTAAGCCGGTAAGTCGCAAAGGATTGATTGTCTGTATAGTAGCTATTTACCGTTTGTCTTGTAAGCACTTGATTTAGTATGTGTTATAGTACCTTAACGAACTATTGTAATATGTATAAACAAATAAGACATTGCTAATCAGAATTAAAATATTTATTTTTTATTTTTTATCCATTTACGTTTCAAGCGTCCACACTTGAAAAAGTTTCTGTAAGCGTGGGTG
>CAZGWS010000172.1:0-2000 GCA_964528805.1 uncultured Lentimicrobiaceae bacterium
TTTGAAAAAGATCAGCGGCAGCAAATACTTGATAAACATGTAATTGCGTCAATATTTTTTGAGCCTTCAACTCGTACACGTTTGAGCTTTGAAAGTGCAGTACAGTATCTTGGGGGGAGTGTTATAGGTTTTGCCAGCGCAGACACGTCCAGCGTTAAAAAAGGCGAATCGTTGAAAGATACGATACTTACTATAAGCAATTATTCCGATTTGATAGTTATGCGAAACCCAATGGACGGTAGTGCTCGCTTTGCCAGCGAAGTATCACCCGTACCAATAATAAATGCCGGTGATGGTGCAAATCAGCATCCCACTCAATGTTTGTTAGACCTTTATTCCATACGAAAAACGCAAGGAAGTCTTGATAATATCCATATTGCAATGATTGGAGATCTAAAATACGGACGTACAGTTCACTCACTTGTACAGGCATTATCATTGTTTGGGGCAACATTCCATTTTGTGTCGCCCGAGTCTCTTAAAATGCCAAGCTCGGTTAAAACATGGATTAAGAATGCCAATCTTGAATATTATCAATATACTGATATTATGGATGTTATGCCCATCGCTGACATACTGTATATGACTCGTATTCAGGGTGAACGATTTCCCGACCCTCTTGAATATGAAAAAGTTAAAAATTCATATATTCTCGAAAATAGTATGCTCGAAACATCAAAGGATAATATGAGAGTGCTTCACCCATTGCCGCGTGTAAATGAAATAAATGAAGATATTGACGATAGTCCAAAGGCATATTATTTTCAACAGGCTAAAAATGGAGTTTATGTTAGGCAGGCCTTAATCGCCGCCATACTCGGTTTAAAGTAATAACTTTATTTGGATTTATTAATTTTGTAACAGCTGGTAAAATAGCTGTTTAATAACAATGCAAAATAAAAAACTATGAACAGCAATAAAAGAAAAGAGTTAAAAGTATCTGCAATTCGTAACGGTACTGTTATAGATCATATTCCTTCCGACAAAACATTTCAGGTTATCCGGATATTAAATCTTGAGGCAGATGATAACCCAATTTATTTTGGAACTGCTTTTGAAAGTAAGAAGTTCGGGAAAAAAGGAATTATTAAAATTAGTGAGAAGTATTTTCATGATGATGAAATTAGCAAAATTGCTATGGTGGCACCTTCGGCTACATTAATAGAGATTACCGATTACGAGGTTACCAGAAAAGAAAAAGTGAAACTTCCTGAGTATATTGAAAAAATTGTTGTGTGCTTTAATCCAAAATGTGTAACAAATATTCAGCATATTAGTACAAGGTTTAGAGTTATTAATGATCATAATGGTGAAATGAAATTAGCATGTCATTATTGTGAAAAAACTATGAAAAAGGAAAATATTGAATTTTTTTAGTGCATAAGTGAAAGAATTTGGATTAATTATTGTTTTTAAGGTTTGGTTGCTATCGTGAAAAAACACATAATAACACGATTAATTGAAGAAGGAGAAGGGCAGTATCTTGATTTTAAATTTGAAATAAGTGATGCTGCCAAAATTGCTCGCTCATTGGTTGCATTTGCAAATACAGATGGAGGTAAGCTGTTAATTGGCGTAGTTGATGATGGTAGTATTTCTGGCGTAAACTCTGAAGAAGAGCTTTTTATGATTGAAAATGCATCAAAAAAATATTGTTCACCTCCTGTGCCATTTACTTCTCGCATATGGAATGTAGGTGGAAAAAGGGTGCTTTCTATAAACGTTAATAGCAGCAGTCTCGCTCCGCATAAAGCCCCTAACCAAAATGGTAAATTGATGGCTTATGTGCGAATTGATGATAAAAATATGCTTGCCAACGGTGTCCAAATGAAAATATGGGGAAAAGAAAATACTAACAGTAACATTAATTTCGTTTACACGGAAGAAGTAAAACTACTGCTTAATTTATTGGCAAAAGCTGAGTCTATATCGTTAATCAAAATAATTGATATGATGAATCTATCAAGGTTCAAAATTGAAAATATGCTTGCTGATTTAAT
>CAZGWS010000172.1:2100-6781 GCA_964528805.1 uncultured Lentimicrobiaceae bacterium
TTTATAATGGATGCTGAATATAGAGTTACAGATAATTTTAGAATTAACGTAAGCTTTGAATATCGGCAACAAAATTACCCTGCCTATAATCAAAATGGGTTTAGGCAAAATAATCAGTACATTAACGGAGTATCACCATTCTCAGGTTTTAGCAACTGATGTTTCTATCCATTTTAAATATTTCCCACTGTTTTTATATAAAGTAAGCACGTAAGTGTTATCCTATTTTTTGATAAGATTATAATATTTGGGTTTATAATCTTTCTTCATTAATTCAGGATGAAAGACAAAGATTAAATCGGATAGTAACACTTGTGGTTCTAAGGTGCCCGTCTCAAAATACGATGATGCTCTTGAATCGCAAAATATCACATTTTTATTTTTAAAGGCTTTAAAATTATTATACAGATTATTTTCACTACCGAGTTTATCGTACGAAAATCCTGCGGGGTATGTGCCAACAATTCTCCAATAGTCGGCATTGTGTGCTTTGCTATAAACTACCTCAAAGTCAAGATTTATACTTCCGGTATTGCTGTTGTCTTTCCATAAATATTGAGCTCCGGCATCTTTAAATAATTGTGCAATATAACTTTTCCCACCAGGCATAAACCACTGACCGCTATAATATTTATCAGAAAAAACTGTTGGCTTACTATCAGCTTCTAATGCAAGTTTTTTATAATAGTTGTAGTTGTTTACAATTGTGTCAAATATTAAGTTGGCATCAGCTGTTTTATTGAAAAATAGTGCTGTAAATTTAATCCACTCAGCCCTGCCCAATGGGCTTGCCTCCGTAAAATCAAAAAATGGAATCATAGTAATATTTGTTGCAGCCAATGGATGCTTTTGCCCAATATTGTACGGTGAATAAAAAATTATACGAGGATGCAACTTTAGCGTTTTTTCAACGTAAAAATTGCCACCACTTGCTAAATTAACAATTTGCTCTCTATCAACCATATTTTTAATTACCGGGTTCTGTATATAGCTTGATTCAGAAATTGCGACAACCTTATTCAATATTTTAAGCTTACTAAAAGCATTAAGTTGTGTTGCCGAAAATACCGCTACACTATCCATTGGTAATTTGATAAAATTATGTGTAGGCTTATATTTGTAGTAGTTGGTTGAGTCGGCAAAATAAAAAGTCTCGAGTATTTCGTTTTTTTTCTGAGGACTATAAATAACAAGTTTTTTTATACCGTTAACTTCATAAATATCAAAACCGTTGGCGTATTTTATTGATGAGGTAATAGCTGTATCTGAACTATTATTAAATAAATGACTAACATCCATAGTCGTATCATTTGTTGTACACGAGGATTGTATAATTGATATAATAATAAATAGAATAATCGACGTTCTCACTATTGTTTTGTTGTTAGTATATAATTTTATTTTGGCAAAAATACGTAATCGTCTAACCAATTTATTAATTTTGATGACATAATCAGATTAAAATTTGGGCTTATGTTAAAAAAATACACCTTATCAGCAATTATTGTCTTTGCTTCGACAATATTCTTTACATCATGTAATACGGCTGGCTCAGGTTCTCAAAGTAGTTTGAAATCAGACAATTTGCGAATTGCTGTTTCCAAAGAGAAGTCGAATACAAGCACTACCAAATACACAAGTTGGCTATCTCGTTTTAGTAGCAATATCGACTATGTTAATTTATATCCTTTGGGTATTGACTCGGCACTTAACTTGTTGAAAACATGTGATGGATTACTGCTTACGGGAGGTAGAGATGTTTTTCCTGGTAACTATGGCAAAATTTATGATACTGCACGTTGCGGCTCGTTTGACAGATATCGCGACAGCCTTGAATTTAGACTTATTGATACTGCAATTGCCCTTAAATTACCAATTTTCGGCGTTTGTCGCGGTGAACAGATTTTGAATATAAGTCAGGGAGGTTCACTTTTTATCGACATACCAACAGATTTGGATACTGTTGTTCATCACAGGTTTTCTGATGGAAAAACCGCTTATCATCCGGTTCGTATTGTTGAAAAAACTAAACTTAGTAAAATTACGGCTCCTACAAAACAAGGTGACGTGGTAAGTAACCATCATCAGGGAATTGAAAGATTGGGAGAGAATTTACTTATAGCTGCTTATGCTTCTGATGGTTTGCCCGAAGCTATTGAGTGGAAAGATACTGCCGGAAAAGGTTTTCTGATGGCTGTTCAATGGCATCCTGAAGCAATGGATAGTCTGAATTCATTGTCATCTCCATTGGCAAAAGAGTTTCTTCAGCAAGCTGCTGATTACAATAAATTTAATTAGCAAACTTTAGATTATTGTGAACTCCAAGCATTATATTTTAATAACCGGAAGTACAGGTTTTATTTGCAGGTATTTAATTGATAAGCTGTTAGCATGTACAGATTATAATATTGTTGTTACTTTTCGTAAAGACAAAGGAAACTTTATTTCAAATAATAGACTAATATTTGCACGGGCTAACTTACTTGATTCCGATAATTTTTATGACATCTTTGAGACGTTTAAGCCTGAGCATGTTGTACATTTAGCTGCCATGGCTCGTGTTTCTGATGGCGAATTAAATTCAGCAACAGCCATAAAAACTAACTTAATTGCAACTGCTGCTATCGTGAAACTTGTTGTTAAATTTAAGGCAAAGTCTTTGATATTTGCATCGTCAAATTTAGCGCAAAACGCTGTTTCAGTAGTCGGAATAAGTAAATTCTTATCAGAACAGTATCTTCAAAAGGTAAATTCACAGGCAACTAAGTTAGTTACATTACGAGTGCCAAATGTTATTGACAGCAAAGGAGCAGTTACACTTGTCTTTAAAAAGTTAATAGCTGAAAATAAGTCTATTACGATTACACATCCTGATATGAGTAGATTGTTTGTAAGTGGCAAAAAGGCTGCCGACATGCTCTTCTATCTGATGAACTTTGGGGAAGATAAGGCCGTTTATGTTTCTTGCGATAAACCCGTTAAAATTATTGACTTGGCAAGAGACATGATTAAACATTCCGGTAAAGATTTGGGTATTAAAATAGTGGGAATGCGACCCGGCGAGAAGCTTGCAGAAAAAGGCTTTACCTTGGATGAGGTTGAAAAAACTGCTTTTGCCGGACTTGGGATGCTTCGTGATTATTGTTTTGCCGGACATGCAGTAACGGAAACCGTTGACAAGCTAATTAGTAAACTGCGGATTTCACCTGAAGATGAAATATATAGTTTCTTAAGCCAATTATCACAAAGTTAAAACTGGTTAGTATAGTTTTTTTCTCATTAGCAGGTAGGGTAGGAGTATCCCCGTAAAACCATTATTGATATCGGCCTCAACATAATCAATCCCGTATCGCCCACATCGCATTTCAAGATCGTGCTTTGCTTTGGTTGCAGCTTCTTTGTACTTATCTCGTATTTCAACAGGGTTAACTCGCAGTTGTTCACCACTTTCCATATCAATAAATTTATACGGTCGATCTTCTAACTCAAGTTCCTCTTCAACTTTTTTATCAGTAACATGAAATAAAATAACCTCATGTTTATAGTGCTTTAGGTGTTGTAATGCTGTGAACATCTCCTCCTGTTTCTCAAAATCATCAAACATATCGCTAAAAATAATTACCAACGACCGCTTATGAATCATTTCAGCAATACTGTGTAACGATTTTGTTATGTTAGTGCCATTGTCAGCACTTGACGTTTTTAAATCTAACAATTTGTCAAGTTCGGTAAACAAGTATTTTTGGTGAACCGAACTTGATTTAGAGTGAGTATGTAAATCAACAGTATTAGTGAAGATACTTAGACCTGTAGAGTCTCGTTGCTTTTTCATTATGCTGATAAGAGCCGCCGCCGCATAAACTGAGAAAACAATTTTGTTGGGATTGTCGATGGTTGGCGCATCCATTTTTGGGAAATACATAGACGAAGAACCGTCTATTATAATTCTACATCTTAGATTTGTTTCTTCTTCAAAGCGTTTAACGTACATTTTGTCTGTACGCCCAAACAATTTCCAGTCGATGTAACGTGTTGATTCACCAACATTATATTGCCGGTGTTCAGCAAATTCAACTGAGAAACCATGGAACGGACTCTTGTGTAAACCTGTAATTATCCCCTCAACTACCTGATTGGCAATAAGCTCAAGAGAACTAAATTGTTGTAGCCTGTTATTATCAATTGAATACCCCATGCGATGGCTTTATTTGCCCTCGGCAGAAATTAGAGTAGTGCTTCCAACTTGTTGGCAAGAACAGCTTTAGGAACTGCACCAACTTGTTTGTCAACTACTTCACCATTATTAAAAAATAATATGGTGGGGATATTACGAATACCATATTTTTTAGCTACCTCTGGATTGTGGTCAACATCAAGTTTGCCGACCAACGCTTTATCACCGGCTTCTATGCCAATTTCTTCAACTATTGGACCAACCATCCTGCATGGACCGCACCATACTGCCCAAAAATCAACAATTACAGGTTTATCTGATTTTAATACAAGTGCTTCAAAGTTAGCGTCTGTGAATTCTAATGCCATAATTTTAATGTTATTTTGTTTATGCGTCAAAAATAGTAAACAATATTGTAGCTTGGTGAAAAATAATTAATAAATATTTTGTAATTATTTAGCAGCCTAATTCCGTAATAAAGTTACTCACCTAAAGTGTAGTTTGCAA
>CAZGWS010000173.1:0-6757 GCA_964528805.1 uncultured Lentimicrobiaceae bacterium
TGGATGAATATGGTAGTTCTTGCGTAGGATAATATGGGTTAAAGTTTTCGTAATAAAGTGCGTGTACCGACTTGGCATTGTTGCGGAAAATTGCACCATCGGCATAAACTATACCTCCAGTTGACGACCAATTTTCAGGCTCCCATAGGTCAACGGCGACAATTGCATTTTCTATCGTTGCTCCGTTTTTCAGTTCCAAATAGCCCTGATAATAATTGCTGTTGGCATCTGGATACTGGTTGTGGTTTTTGTCACCCCATACCTGGATGCCTTGCCATAGATTCCCGCAAATATTGGTTAAGATTCCACCATCAATTGTTAGTTTTGCACCCGGTTTTATAATAATCTTACTATCTTTTACAAAAGTAACTTTTGAGTGTATCGTTAAATCAGCATTAGGATTTATAATCAAATTGCCTTGAATATGTTTATCGTTGTCCCATACAGTATTTGCTTGGTTAATTTCAATTGTATGATTATTGGAAAAGTTACATTCAATTTTATAGGCACCTGTATTTTGTGCATTTGCCCGATAACTTCCCCATTCAATTTTATCTGCATTTCCTGTAGTATTCCAAACATAAGTAATAGCATTCGCATCGCTAATAATTATTTCATTTAGTCCATCATTGTCTATATCAGCTATCGTTGGTGTACCGACAAATCCTTTCGAACTTACTGAAGATAGTCTCCAACCAACGCACTCTGTTCCATCAGGATTAAAAGCATAAATTCCTTTATTAAAAGAAGCAATGATAATTTCAATTTCATCGTCAGTATCAATATCGGCAAGGACAGGCGAACTTCTGCCAAAATCTAAATTGTTAATTGAAACAGGGAAACCCGGTAGGTTATTGCCTAAATTGTCAAATAGATATACATTATTTTTGTCTGCAATTGCAACTTCTAAAACTCCATCATTATTAATGTCACCTACAGCAGGTTGAGGCGTTAGCATCTTTTCATACTCTCCATTTAAAATATTTAAAGTAATCAAGCCATTCCATTTTCCTTGAACAAAAGAGCCATCAAGATTAAATGCATATAAAGTACCGGATGAGCCATTCTTGCCAGTTATTAATATTTCGCATTCTCCATCGTTGTCAATGTCAGCAATTACAGGATTTGCATCCAAACGATGTGTAGTACTGATGTAGATAGGATTATTATCATTAAAATCCGTAAGGTCGGCATTCAAAATATATAGTTCATTAGGGTCTAAAGTGCCAATTACAATTTCTTTTAATCCATCAAAATTTAAGTCGGCAACGGCAAGATATCCGAAAGAATACCACTTATTACCTATTTGTCTTTCATTTAGGAGAGTCCCTGATCCGTCAAAAACTTTAATAATTTGTCTTTCCTGATTTGTAATAATCTCCATTGTACCATTTCCATCTAAATCTGCTAATACTGGGCATGAAAGGGCACGGTGACCTAAATCTCTTGGAATACCATTCCATAAAGGGTCAGGGTGATTCACAGGTTCTTCAATATCTATTGTCTTGAATCCGTAAAGATATCCTCTCGTTTGTGCATAATAACTTCCATATGTTGATACAAAAACTTCTGCATTCCCATCGTTATCAATATCTCCAACCGCAGGTTCCGACCATAATTCACCTCCTTCTGTGCTACCGTTTAATTCAGGTAAAACAATTGGTGCAAAACCTGAAACTGTTGTTTCATTTCCATCAATATTAAACAATTCCTGACCGGTTTCATAAAATCCCATTATCATACCATCGCACAATTTAGTAAAAGCAGGAAATAATTCTTTTGTGCCATCACCGTTAACGTCGGCAACAGTAACAGATGCATTACTTCCATTAGCAACCGAGTTGTTAGTTGAAATAGGAAAAATACTGTGTTCATCTAATGATGTCCACGCCCTGTTTGCAACAAGCTCGTCAAAGTTTCTTTCATTACCTGTAATGGAAACAGTACTAATTTTGTAATAGTATTCGGATAATTCTTCAACTGTTGGATCATAAAATATTGGGGTGCCGGTTATAAGAAAATTATTTAGCTTTTCATAAGTGCCGGTTTCCGTATTACTTCGATATATATTGTAACCTTTTGTATTATTAACCTTTTCCCAATAAAGAGTAATGTCATCTTTTCCCGACGAAAAATCGAAACCTGATATTAAATCAGGGAATGCTTCTGTTAAATTCAGTTCAAAAACATCGGTTTTACCAAAAGCATCGGTTACTGTAAGGTCGAATAATAACTCTTCACCATTATAATCAGGTCCTACAGTAAAAATAAAAGGATTAGTGTTAGTGGCTTTTTCAAAACTGCCAATATCACCATAAACTTGTGTGCCGGTATTGATAGTAACAATATCAGAAGATAAGTCTGTTGATAAAACTGCTGTTAAATTGTTTGCAGTTATTGTTCCGTAATTAGTAATATCAACATATAATTCTGCAACGTCGTTGGGGTTGAAAATGTTTGTTTCCGCTCCGTTTACCAATACGCTTCTGTTGCCTATATCAAGTTTCGAACTTTTTATGTTAAGAAAAAAACCTTCCGTGAAACTGCCTTGATTAGATGTGATATTCAGTTCAAACGGTATTGCTTTGCCATTAAAAACATCAATAGTTGGTGCTGTAAATGTATAATTTACAAGCGATGTACCTGTTTGACCGGAAGCAATGACGGGGTAAGCCGAAATGTTTTGGGAAATTACCGTATTGGGTTCGCTTGTAGATAAAACGCCCGAAATACCACTTGCATTTTGACTACCTGTATTACTTAATTCTATGCTTAAATTTATGATTTCACCGGGTTCAATACTTCCGTTTCCGTTTTCATCAAATATGGTTAAATCGCTTTTGTAAAGATGCACACTCGGATTTTGTGTTACGTTAATAACCGTTTCATAAGGTTCTGCATTGTGGCAAGTTACTGTAAGTTTCATTTCACCGGGAGTGTCTGGTGTAATATTGAAAGTAGCCGTTCCGGTATTTGTTTCGGTAAAGGCATAAACTTCATTTTCTTTATAAAGGCATATTTCAACAGTTTCTCCGGCAGGAAAACCCGTAACGGATACATTATAATCCGAATTTCCTGTTGTAACCGAATTATTGTACGTTACATTCATTGTTACAGGTACATCAGTATAAATTGAAAGTTCCGGATCGCCAAGCAAGTTTACAATCTTGTATAAATAATCCTTATAATAACCACAACTGTTTGCCGTAAAATTATTTGTTAATCCAATATGATGAATATTTGAAGTATATAATGAATTAAAAAAGTTATAGTTATATTGAAAACTTGAATATGCTTCAAAATCAACAGTTGCACCGACAAATGCAACTCCGCCGTATGGAGCATTTAACCATTGTTCTGATATGTAATAGTTGTCTTCAATGGGTACCGTTTCGCAACCTCCTGAAATAAAAATGCCGTACTTATTTGTTTCATTCAGGTTTTGAAAGTCAGACGCTCGCAACCCTGTTGTGCTATTGGTTACGGCACACAGCCCAAGTCCTAAAGGCC
The DNA here is from genome assembly GCA_964528805.1 of uncultured Lentimicrobiaceae bacterium. Classification (GTDB taxonomy): domain Bacteria; phylum Bacteroidota; class Bacteroidia; order Bacteroidales; family F082. The sequence goes on from CAZGWS010000173.1 coordinate 3,511, forward strand.
CCGAATGTTCAAAATGGTTGATAATACCATATCTTTGATTTAATTGATTTATAACAGCGTCATGTTCCAGATATTCATCATTAATTTCAACCTGATTGTTAGTACATTCGTTCGCGTTCGGGTCGGTAGGATAATAGGCAGGACACCAATCGGGATGAACATTCAGCCAATTATTATAATACTCAAACATGCCGTATATATCCGCATCAAGATGATGGTTTTGGATAATGTTAAATGAATGTTTCAATCCGTTCACAGCACTATTCCATGACCTTTCAAAAGTAATCCCCTGTAAATTTAACTGCTTGACAAGCCATGCTCCGTTGGGGATGCTGGGGGATAGGGAACAGCGGGCATAAGTGAAGTTCTTTGTTAAAAATAAATCAACCTCTTCTTCCGTATCAACAGGCGCACGACCTACCGCTATGTCGGGGGTGAAATCTGCTTTATCTGGAAGGTGACCACTTAAATAATTCTCTCCAAAAATAATATTACCATTATCATTCCAGTTATCATTGTATCCGATTGCAGGGTGCCAAATTGCAGAATAATATAAATCGGTAGGAGCAGTTGGAATTTGGCGTACCGGTACAATTGAGGCATTTCCGCCGAGCAAAATATATTCGGTACCCCAAAGTTTATGTGCATCTTTTATAAATTCGCGTATTTTTTCGGCAATATCAACTCCGGAATAAGCGTCGCGTATTGCATCAACGGTAATAACTTTTGCCGGTGTTCCGCTTTGGGTTTTCCAATCGGCGAGTTGTTGAAATTTATTGGTAAAGTCGCCCGCATAATTACCGTAAACATCCGTGTTGTTGGTAATAATTACATAATGTACGGGGCTTCCTTCCAATGCGGGAAGTTCGGTAGGCGTAAAACCTCTGTTGCCGTCAACTTGTCCTGCCGATGCTTGATATTGTAATATTTTGTTTGATGTATTAGCATAAAAATTATCTGTTTGCGAAGCATTTACCGTCAATGTTTTAATCATATTATAAGCTATGACGTCCGTTTCGTCATAGGGTCGTAATTTTTGTTGTTCGGTTTGTGTATTTACCGTGTATGAAACTGTAACGGTTACCCCGGTTAAAATATACAAACTACGATTTAAGGGAATATACCTGAAAGGTGTAAAGCTAACGGAAACATAGTTGTAATCACGAAAACCGTTTGTTTCGTACTCAATAACATAATTTGCAGGAAAGGGATTGTTTGAGTTATAAATTGCCTGATCGGGTTCAACAAAAGGCGGTGGAGTTTTATAATTGGGATATATCGGTAATTGTACGGGATAGAGATAAAAACTGCCCTGTAACTGATTTTCAGAATTTACCGTAATGGTTACATCGGTTGCAACAGCACCCTGCGGCAATAAAAGTTTAAAATGTTTTACAGGCAATTGCGGTTTGCCGGCATTATCTTCGCCTTGCAGAAATTCTGTGCCGGGCAAGCTGACAATATCATATTCGCCGGATTTTACGGTTTGCACATCGTTTTGCGAAAACGAAAACTGCTGTGTTATTTGTTGTGCATTAACAGTACCGCCAAATAATACGGTTATCAATAAAAGTAAAAATTGTCGTTTCATAGCTTAATAATTTTTTTGGTTAATGAATGAATTCGGTTGTTTAATTCCCTTGTTGCAGGGCTAATGGTGATAAAATAAATACCGGACGGGCAGCTTGATATGTCTATTGTAAAGTTTTTCAACTGTTCAGTTGTTTGATTGCTCAGTTGATAAACAGTTTGAGAATTTGTGTTTGTTATAACAATATTGTGAAACCCTTTTTGATTGATGTTTTGCTCGTGTACAGTAAAGATACCCAAAGAAGGGTTTGGGCTAATGGTGAATAAACCATCTGATATTCGATTTTCGTTAACCCCTGTTATGGTAATGGTGTCGCCATTGGTGGTGTGATACACATAATTGCCTCCAACAGCCCAGCCTGTATCCTGGTTAAGCATTTGGATGTCGAATATGCCGTAATCGTAAAATTCCTGCTGCAGATTCCAATTCTCCCCTCCGTCAGTTGTAAGGTATATCGAGCCATTACCCGGGAACCATGGTTCTCCGGTACCTACCCATCCAACTGTGTCATTAACAAAAAACACACAGTTTGCCCTTGTAGGAGAACCATAAGAATTTTCGGCAAGTGTTTGCTCTGTCCAGGTTTCTCCGCCATCTTCGGTATGTAACAATAAATAAGTATTAATTGAGCTTTTTTGACCTACTACCCAGCCTTGTAAGGTATCTGTAAAAAATATATCTTGAAACCAATAATACTGAGTTGTTGAAATGTATTTTTCTATCCAATTTTCGCCTTTGTCATTAGTGTATTTAATAACACTATAATCAATACCGCCCGTAGAGTAATCTCCACCTCCCCATCCTTCATCTTCGTTTATAAAAAATAGGGATTCAATATTGGCATTTACACTTTCAATAAAACTTTGTAATTCCCAGTTATCACTATCATCTATCGTATGCAAGATTTTACCCTCGCTATAACTTCCAAGCGTCGCCCAGCCGTTATTTTCATCAACAAAAAAGAGGTGAATAACATCTTGCGTGGCGGGTGTGTGTATTGTGTCCCAGGTTTGTCCGTTGTCGGTGGTTTTATATATTTTACCGTGTTGTGTAGCAATAAAACCTGTGTCGCGGTTAACAAACACAATGTCGCCACCTGCTACATCCCACCAATCGTCATCCAAATACCAGTTTTCGCCGCCATCGGTTGTATAAAAATAAGGTCCTCCGCTTCCAATGGTTGTTCCTCCTATTGCCCAGCCGTTAAGTGAATCAATAAAACATATACGATCTAAAAATGTAAAGCCTTCAACATCTAATTGAATTTCCCATTGGGCACGGGCATATCCCGCTGTAAAAAACAGGAACAGTAAAAGAAATTTTAGTTTTGTCATAATATCTGTATTATTTGTATTAAACAATATGTTAATTTCAAATGAAGATTTTTTTGATAAAGGAGTAATCTTGCCAAAAACTCCACCTGCAAAATGAACTTGTTTTTACCAAGTATAAAGATAGTTGTTTTTATAGTTTTTTTCATTGTGTTATATTTTTCTTTTTCGTGCGTCGGCAAGATGCAAGCTCTTTTCGCTTTTTCCGTTTAGCTTTGTGGGTGGCAAAAGCGGAATGTGCTTGTATGTGCGTGGGGCTTTGCATGGTTGCCAACGGTTTGAATATGCGGTGTTTGGCATTTTGGAACGATTCTTTTGCAACTTA
>CAZGWS010000174.1:0-6744 GCA_964528805.1 uncultured Lentimicrobiaceae bacterium
AACTTATTTTATGTACAATTACACTTACTTGGTATTTGTATTTACATACTCTATTTTGCCGGTATGGACTTTGTTACAGAGAAAAAAATAAACAATAAAATTAGTAGTACGTAGGGCGTTTTACGTCAGCCATCAGCTTTGCAACACGTAGTACTTGAAGCGCATAGCCAAACTCATTGTCGTACCAAATATATATAATTAGATTTTTTTTATTTTGAGATACCTTTGTTGCATTGCTGTCGAATACTGATGTTGAAGGTTCACTTACAAAATCGGATGATACTGCATCTGCTGAGGTTGAGTATTTTACCTGAGCTACCAGATCTCCTGATAGGGATGTTTGTTTGATGAGTTTATTTACTTTTTCAACAGATGTCTCTTTATTGAGGTTCAAGTTAAGTATTACGAGTGAAACATTTGGCGTAGGAACCCGTATAGCATTGCCTGTAAGTTTACCGAGTAAACTTGGTACAATTTTAGTAACAGCTTTTGCAGCTCCGGTTTCGGTAATAACAAGGTTTAATGGTGCCGAGCGACCACGCCTTGTTTTTTTGTGCATGTTGTCAAGTAAATTTTGGTCGTTGGTGTATGAATGCACTGTTTCGAGATGCCCTTGATTTATACCATATTCTTTTTCAATAACAGATAAAATTGGTGCAGATGCATTTGTAGTACACGAGGCTGCAGAGAATACTACTTCATTTTTATAGTCAACATCTTTTTCATTTACCCCGAAAACAATATTTGGTATATCGCCTTTGCCGGGTGCTGTTAGAAGCACTTTCGATATTCCTTTTGCTTGAAGATGACGACTTAAACTTTCGCGATCGCGAAATATACCGGTGTTGTCAATCAATATTGCATCGTCAATACCGTATTCAGTATAATCAACATCTTCGGGGTTGTTGGCTGCAATCATCAAAACTTCATGTCCGTTTATGTAAATGGTTTTGTTATCTGTATCTTCGATTGCAATTCCTCTAAAAGGTCCGTGAACCGAATCGTGGCGAAACAATGATGCGCGTTTTGTAATTTGTTCAGCACTATTGCCCCTCGTTACAATTGCTCTGATACGTAACTGATGTCCGTTGCTCTGTATTGTGAGCTCACGTGCTAACAATCTGCCTATACGACCAAACCCATAAAGTACAACGTCGCGAGGTTGCTTAAACTCAACTTCTATACCAATATATTTTTTTAGCTTTGTTCTTATAAAATCCTCAGCATCAATGTAGTCCTCCTTGGTTTTGGTCCATTCGCCGTTGAGCTTGCCAATATCAAGTTTTGAGGGTTTAACGTTGCAGTGCAGTATTGCTTTAGCCAACTCAAGCGAATCTTCAATTTTTAGTGGCTTATTTATTATGTTCTCAACATATGAATGTCTGTACAATATTAAGCTTGCACTTCTGTCAATTAACTGACTTCTAAATAAAACGAGTTCTATTGATTTGTTGTAAAATAATCTTGAAAGAACACTAATAAACTCATTTGCAATCATCTCCTGTCTCGCCCAATCGTTTAGTGAGTCTTCGTACCCACCGTTAAAGTTTTTTTTATTTACCATGTTATTTTTTTTGAGTTTGTTTAATAATATTTTTACAAAGTATGATAATTAATTAGAAAGTTTGTGCGACAATCAATTGTTGTAATTGTAAATACAATATGGGTAAATACACTACAACAAACGTTTGCATGGATGCAAAAATATAAAAACATGTCAATCTTCAAAGAAAAAAATCTTTTTTATTTCTATTCTTAATAGTGAGGCTTTAGCTATGACAAATTATTATAAAATATAGCTTATGCTAATTGCTGCCACATGTTGAGTGAGGCTTAATAATTAGAGTCTGGAAATAGCAATTTTGTAATGCTTTTTATACATGTTGCAACAAATTTATTTCTTTATTCCTGCCATGTTATTTACCGAAATATAATTATCCGGCGTAGCACACACATTTGCAGAATACTTTAGTCCCTTTATTAGTATTGCTCTAATGGTCTCTAAATCAGTATTAAATATATTTTTTCCGCTAATGTTACTATTTTGAATTTTACAGATCATTCCTGCATTAAAGGCGTCGCCGGCTCCAATTGTGCTTACAACTTTTGTTTTTATTGCCGGTAGCTTTATTGTTTGTCCTTTAAAATTAGCTATTACGCCATCTGCGCCAAGCGTAATTATAATCAATGTTTCATTAACTATTTTACGTAATTCTGCTATTTGATATTGTATGTTACTGTTTCCAAAGATGTTTTTAAAGTCCTCGTCAGAGCCTTTAACTATGTGCGAAAGTTTAATGTACCGATGGAAAGTATCTATAGAGTTTTGATTTTCTGCGATGTGATCGTCTCTGATGTTTGGATCGTAAATAATTGTTGCATTATTATTGCGTGCATTATTTATTATCGACAATATGTCTTCTTTAATATCCTTATCGAGTGAATACAGCGACCCAAAAAGCAGGATGTCACCTGCATTAAATTTGGGAATATTAATAAACGATCGCTGACTTGGGTAGTTTTTAACAAAAGTATATTTTGCCTTTTTATTGTCATCTAAAAATGCAAGAGCAAGAGGCGTGTTTGTGTTACGGTAAGTTGTAATAAACGCCGATGATACTCCGTTATGTTCTAAAAATGAAGTTATTAGTATGGAAGCGTCATCATCGCCCAACTCGCTGATTAGCGATACTTTTAAGTTGGATCTGCCAAGTGAAACAGCAGTATTAAGCATTGCGCCACCGGGATGTACGACAGTATTGTTATTCGTGTTAACAATTTTGTCTAACAACGATTCGCCAAGGGTGTAAATCATCTTATTACCTTATTTTTATTCAGCAAGATACTGCAATTTTTATTAATTCACTATATTCGGTCTGGTAAATTGTTCAATTACCGACCGATGCTCACCATACAAATTCAACAGAGTGTCTCTGTCAGCCAACTCAAAATCACAGAAATCAAAACCCGGTGATACACTACATCCTGCCAACGAATACTTTCCTGTAGATTCGGATGCAAACCATAAATTTGCCGGTATTGTAATTTGTGGAAAATGTCCTTTATGTGGTTGTATGCCGAGTGTATGGATCTCTAATCTGCCATTGTTACCAATTACATAAATGTTAATGGGATATCCATCATGGAAGTGCCATATTTCGTCAGATTTAATACGGTGAAATGCCGAGAAGTTACCTTCAACAAGCAAAAAATAAATTGATGTTGAAAATACTCTGTCTCCAGTAAATCTCGTCGGCAACACATTACTGTTTATTGTTTCGCCTGCACGATAAACTTCTTTGTAATAGCCACCTTCAGGGTGTGGTAGCAAACTTAAATTTTTAATCCAATACTCTGTATTTCTCATTTATCAGCTTCTTTATTTTGCTTGCTTTGAGCTTCATTAAATATGTAAATAAGCCTTAATGTTAGCACCTTATTATATTGATTGCGAGTCCATTTTTCTCCCGTATAAACATTCTCAAAATTACGAGTTCTTATCTTAGTAATACTGTTTTGATATCGTATCCCAAATTTTAACGAACCGGCAATACGAATGCGGACGCCAATAATATAATTGAAATCATTTTTGTTATAAGTGCCACTATTTAAGGTAGTTGTTGGTACTAATACATTGTGTTCCCATTCTTTAACACCAACAAGTCTTCCCCACGAAAGTCCTGCACCAACGGTAATAAATCCTTTATCTGTGTAATGTATCATTAGTGGTACTTCAACATAATTAAGCCTCAATTTGTAAGCACCTGTAGTTACATTTCCGAGTGAGTCAGTATCATGATACTGATTGGCTTGTCGTGCTCCCTTTTGAGTGTATGTAACTTCCATGCTTACATCCCAGTTTTTTTTAAATGGTACTAATGCGCCTACTCCAATGTTTAGCCCAAATTTTTTAAAGCCCCAAACCTCATCACCTTCAACTTGTGTTATGTTAGTGCCCAATATTGCTTCGCCTTTTATAATCTGCCCTATTGCAGTATTTGATAAGTTACAGACAATCAAACATATTATAACTGACGATATTTTTAATGCTTTCATTTACATAAGATATATGTTGCCAACGCAAAAATAATACAATAATTGCATTAGGTTTCATGTTTTATATATCAGTATTTTGCACATCCAACTAATGGTAATTGCCAAAATAGTTTGCAAACCACACTTCATTAAGTATATTTGCATGATAGCTTTTATAGTGAAAGAATTGGCAGAGCGATTTTGTTGTAACGTTGAAGTAACTAATTTGAGGCTATAGATGATAACTGATTTATTAACGTAAAATTGTTAAATGTAATAGTAAAAAAAAGTATCTTGCAGCTGTTACTGCCTCATTTAGCTTGGGCAATAAAACTAAGAATTAGCTATGAATTTATACAATGATTTAATAAATGCAAAACTTGATGAATTACTTAATTGTAACTCATATAAACTGTCGGCTGCTGACAGAACTACGATAAATCGTTCTGTTAAAGTTGCCTTAGACATTTTTGGTAATGATTTTACAAAAGATGGTCAAATAACAGTTATTTATAACCTTGATGTAGCCATTATAGCAATGAAAGAAATAGGGCTGGGACCAACATCTGCAGTATGCTCATTGCTGCATGGTATAAAAAATAAACATAATTATTCTATCGATAAAATAAGGGACGATTTTGGAGAGCATGTTGCCGAAATTGTTGATGGTTTTAACAGAATATCTGATCTTAGTACCGAGCGTATATCATTTCAGTCGGAGACGTTTAGAAGATTGTTTTTGTCAATGGTTGATGACATGCGAGTAATTCTTGTGCGATTGGCACATCGACTAAATGACATAAGACATATAGACATATTGGGCGACAAACTATTGCAAATTGTTGGTGAAATTAAATATTTATATATTCCAATTGCACATCGCCTTGGTCTGTATCAGGTAAAAGCAGAGTTTGAGGAACGGGTGATGAAATACGAACAACCCAATGTTTATAACGAAATTAGTAACAGAATTGAGCAAACAAAGGCAAAACGTAAAGTCTATATTCAGGATTTTGTTGTACCCGTTGAACATGAGTTGTTTGCACAGCATTTTAAATTTGAGATTAAGTGGAGAACAAAATCGGTGCCTTCCATTTGGGCAAAAATGACAAAACAAAATGTACCGTTTGAAGAGGTGTACGATTTGTTTGCCGTACGCGTAATTATTGATGGTAAAGCCAAAAAAGAAAAGGAAGATTGTTGGAAAGTGTACTCTATAATAACAAACATCTATTCACCTAATCCTAAACGTTTACGTGATTGGATAACTACTCCTAAAGCAAGTGGTTACGAGTCGTTGCATACTACTGTTATGGGTCCTGACAATAGATGGATTGAAGTGCAAATTAGAACTGTTAGGATGGATGAGGTTGCCGAAAAGGGAAGAGCATCACACTGGCAGTACAAAGGTGTTATGAAAAAGAAAAATACCGACGACTGGATATCACAAGTTCGTGATATTCTTGAAAACCCTAACCAAATTAATCAAGATAATTCGTATAAAATTAATCAAAATAAAAGACACGAAAGTGTTTTTGTTTTTACACCAAAAGGCGATCTGAAACAGCTTCCGGTTGGCTCCACAATACTTGACTTTGCTTTCGGTATTCATACCGACATTGGCGCAAAATGTAGCGGAGCAAAAATAAATAACAAGGCTGTACCAATTAGATACGTTCTTAAAAATGGTGATAAAGTTGACATACTTACATCTACTAATCAAGTACCAAAACTCGATTGGCTGTCATTTGTTACTACTGAAAAAGCTCGTAATAGAATTAAACGTCAGCTTAAAGAAATAAAATATAAAGATGCAGATGCCGGTAAGGCTCTTTTGTTGAGGAAATTTAAAAATTGGAAGATTAAAAGTAATGATGATTTAATAGGGTTTTTGATAAAACATTTTAAACTTGACTCAAGCATTGATCTCTTCTTTCTCATTGCCACCGAAAAGTTGGATATGATGGAGATAAAAAAACTATTACTACAATACGTCGATTCTTCTGCCGGTAATAAAGTTAAAGATCCTCCTCTAATTAATCAAGATCAAAATAACAGGTCTTTACCGCTTGCCAAGCATGAAGATGATGATAAAAATGATGTGTTGTATGTTGGTGAAAATCTGAAAAATATAGAGTACCGAATGGCTAAATGCTGCAATCCAATACCCGGCGATAAAGTATTCGGTTTTATCACTACTCATGGCGGAATCTCCATTCATCGGGATAATTGTCCAAATGCGAAGAGGTTACGAGGTAAATATGAGTATCGTGTTCTTGAAGTAAAATGGGTAACTTCAAGTAGCAATCATTTTTCTGTAGCAAATTTGCGCATCACAGGTGATGATGAATTGGGAATTGTTGGTACTATATCAAAGGTAATAGCAAACGATTTGCATGTTAACATGCAATCAATTAACTTTCAAACAACAGGAAAGAAGTTTGTTGGCAGAGTTAGCGTCAGAATCAAAAATAATGAGCATCTAAATCAACTTATTCATAAAATAAATAAAATTAAAGGTGTTAGTAAAGTACATCGGGTTACGTAACTTGCCATAAACTAAAATATCCTCGTGCCAAAGTTTAATTTGTTGAAACCGTACAATGAAAAAATATTTTTACTTATTGCAGTACTTCTTTTTGTTCAAAACAAACCCTCGTTTTCACAAAATAGTGTAACATTTAAAATTAATAGTAATTGGACTTTTAA
>CAZGWS010000175.1:0-6720 GCA_964528805.1 uncultured Lentimicrobiaceae bacterium
TCAATTATATATAACCCGGGTTTAAGTGCTGAGATATCTATTGTACTGTTTGTTGTTTTAGAAAAAAGAGCTCTTTGTCCAAAATGATTATATATAGTTAGGTTGCTAATTTTTGCATTATTATATGTCTTAATGTGGAGTTTATTGTCAGCTGGTATAGGATATATGGAGTAGCAATCACTAAAGACTAATTCAGGTATGTTAACAACTTGACATGCAGAGTCAACCTCCACTTCACTATTGCACCCTAAGCTATTACTGCTAATATTAACTGCTGCGTTAGGGCTGGCTATGTAGTTGCATACACTCTGAATCTCACATGTTGTTAATTCCGCATTATTTATAATTGCGATACTGTCAATTGTAGCAGAGTCAATATTTTCAAGCCCTGAAAGAGTTGTTAATGAATCATTATTCTTAATTAATAATGCACCGAATATTGATATAACAGAGCTTAATGCTGTTAAATTTGTAAGCTTACTGTTGTTGGTAAACTCAAGCCCACCTGTTATTGAGGTTAAGTTGTTCAAACCATTCATGTTTATTAGTTCTACATTCTCGTAAAACCGTAACTTAACTCCAATACTTGTTAATGATTCTAAACCGGTTAATGTTGTCAGACTATTATTCTTGTAAAAATGCAGTATTTCACCAACTGATACTAATTGGTTAATACCTTCACAATTTAATAATACAGGATTTTTCCAAAAAACCAAATCCATTCCAACTGACGTTAAAGAGTTTAATCCTTCAATATTTATCAATGCATCATTTTGTGCAATTATAAGTTCTCCATTTACAGTTGTAAGTGATTCAAGCCCTGTTAAGTTTGTAATAACATCTTCATCAACTATTTCAAAATTTCCGGCAACAGTAGTGATATTATTCAACCCGTTTAAGCTTGTTAACGCTATGTTGCTATAAAGCGAAAGGTCATCATTTATAGTAGTTAGACCATTAAGTCCTTCCAAATTTGTTAAAGCAGTATTACTGTTAATCTCGATATAATCTCCTATTGATGTTATGCTTCCCAATCCGCTTATGCTAGTTAGGGTATAGTTATACTTCATTTCAAGATAGCCACCAATAGAAGTAATAATACTTAAACCATCTAGATTTGTAATTGTAGGACCGCTAATAATTACATGCCCTTCAATTTGAGTACAACCGGGATAATTACTTTGGAAGTTGTCAATTTCTGCTTGTGTACTGAATGTTATTCCATTTGGCAGGCACTGTGAATAAACAGCTAACTGCAATGTTAAGATTAGAGCTAATAGGGTTGTGATTTTTTTCATTTTTCTATATTAATTTATCAATTATCTTTTTAATTAAAATATAAATAGCTAACCAATTAGAAAAGCCATTGTATTTATTTGGTTTAGACTGATTTACATTACAAAAAGAAACATTACTTTAAACTTTAGAAATCCTTTATGGTATTGTGATTGTAATAAGGTGTAAGCTACGCTCTTTCTATTTTAATATTATGCTAATCTATAAAAAATTTACTACTAACTACACATTGTACCGTTAAATTTTCTTTAAACACAGTATTCTCACTACCTAAAAGAGTAGGGCAATATTTTCTAATTATCTATTACACAATAGGTTAAATTTGTCTGTTTAGAATGCTTATAAATTTGTAATTGTATTTACAATTTAGTAATTAAATATAGTCAATTACACAAACATTCTCCGAAATAGAAATAATACCACACTTAAAATTCCGGGCAAATTTAGTTTCAGAAAATGCTGCCCTTTAAAAATAGTAAACATACTTCCGCTTCTCATCTCGTCCTCGTATAGCGAAGCGTAACGAGGATGTCTAACATACTGTTTAATAATATATCATGCAAACTATTGCATCCTCGTTGCAAACGAGCTATCAATCTGGTTTTTTAGGGTAGTAATTATTCATATTCAAAAATAATTTTTAAAAATAAACTCAAAAATACTTGACGTGCATAGTATTTTTTTTAATTTTGCAATGCATGCATAATAAATTAAAAGATGATTGTAAAAGATACTGTAGATTTTCACTTACGCTCAACATTATTTGCCATGCGCCGAATGTATAATTTATTGGCGCAAGAAAATGGAATTACACAGGGTGTAGGCTATGCGCTGATAAACATTGGCAAAAACGGAATACCGGCAACAAAAATCGCACCGCTAATGGGAATGACAAGTTCCAGCCTCAGTCGTATGTTAAAAAACATGGAAGAAGATGGTATGATATATCGTAAGAATGACATGAATGATAAAAGAATTGTAAATATTTTTCTTACCGAAGAAGGTTGCGAACTAAGAAACAAAGTAGAAGAAGCTGTGCTAAATTTCAACAATAAATTATTTAACCAGTTGGATATAAAGGATTTACAGGCATTTGAAAGAGTTAACGATAAAATAAAAGAACAAGCCAAAATTGAAATAAACAATCGTCTAAATGTTATCGAATCAAAAAAAACAATTAGTTGAACGACATAATAATTCATAAAAGAAATTATATAATGAAGTAAGGAAATAAAAAATAAAACTACTATTAGTATGTTGATATACCTCGATAGCATTCATTATAAGTTATAATTATTAATAACAACACATACCTAAATATATAAATATGATACGAAGAATTAAAAAAGTTGCAGTACTTGGTTCCGGTGTAATGGGATCGGGTATTGCATGCCATTTTGCAAACATTGGAGCTGAGGTATTGCTTATAGATATTGTTCCAAGAGAGTTAAGCGACAAGGAAAAAGCAGCAGGAAAGAGCCTTAGCGATCGGTTAGTACGCAACCGCATTGTTAACGATTCGCTTAAAGCTGCGTTAAAATCAAAGCCTTCACCAATATATCTTCAGGAATTTGCCGGACGTATAACAACAGGCAATTTTGATGACGATCTTGCTAAAATTAAAGATTATGACTGGGTTATTGAGGTAGTAATAGAGAGACTCGACATAAAACAGTCTGTTTTTGAAAAAGTAGATAAACTTCGCAAACCCGGATCATTAATTACTACTAACACTTCGGGAATTTCTGTTGAAGCCATGATTGAAGGAAGAAGTGAAGATTTCCAACAGAATTTCTGTGGTACTCATTTTTTTAACCCTCCGCGGTATCTTCAACTTTTCGAAATTATACCCACAAGCAAAACTAATCCCGATGTAATCTTATTTCTGGAAAATTATGCCGGGAGATTCCTTGGAAAAACGCCTGTTCTTGCAAAAGACACTCCTGCTTTTATAGCAAACAGGATAGGTACATTCTCAATTATGCATCTGTTTAACAACGTACAAAATTTTGACCTTACAATACCCGAAATTGATAAACTAACGGGTCCAATTATTGGTCGTGCTAAATCTGCGACCTTCAGAACAGCAGATATTGTAGGTCTTGACACGCTTGTTCATGTTGCAAATAATATTAAAGAAACAACCAACGACGAAGCAAATGAGTTATTCAGTATTCCCAAATATCTTGAAAAGATGCTTGAAAAGAAATGGTTAGGATCGAAAACAAAACAGGGCTTCTTTAAAAAAGTAGTTATAGATGGTAAAAAGAAATTTTTATCGTTGGATTTTAACACAATGGATTATATAGAATCGCCACGCCCAAAATTTGGTGTTTTTGAAAAAACAAAAGGTCTTGACGATCTGCGTAAGGTAATTCCCATTTTATATTCTGATAAAGGAAAAGTGGGCGATTTTTACAGGTCAACCTTTAATGCATTATTCCAATTTAGCTCAAACCGTATTCCCGAAATAAGTGAAGATATCTACAAGGTTGACGATGCATTAAATGCCGGATTTGGATGGAAACTTGGTCCATTTCAAACATGGGATGCCGTTGGTGTTGAGCCTACCTTAAAAGCAATGGAAAAAGCAGGAATGAAAGCCGCTCCTTGGGTTTACGATATGCTTGCTGCCGATATAACTTCTTTTTATAAAGTTGCCGATGGCATGAAATATTGCTATGATATTTCTGATAAAGCTTATAAAGTTATTCCAGGTCAGGAAGACCGACTCTCGCTCGAGGTGTTACGTCAAACAAATGTACTATGGGAAAATAACGACCTTACTATTATCGATTTGGGAGATGGCGTAATAAATGCAGAGTTTCACACTAAAATGAATACTATTGGAGCTGGTATTTTAGAGGGATTAAACAAAGCTGTTGATATGGCAGAAGCTGATTACAAAGCTCTTGTAATTTCAAACGAAGGCGATCATTTTTCCGCCGGTGCAAATGTGGGTATGATTTATATGCTCGCCATTGAACAAGAATGGGAAGAACTTGATTTGGCAGTTCAGTGGTTTCAAAAAACAACAATGAGAATGCGTTATTCTTCTATACCCGTGATTTCTGCTCCTCATGGCATGACCCTTGGTGGCGGTTGCGAACTTTGCATGCACAGCGATAAAGTTATAGCTCATGCCGAAACATACATGGGATTAGTGGAGTTTGGAGTTGGTCTTATACCCGGAGGTGGTGGCACAAAAGAATTTGCAGTACGACTTTCCGACGAACTAAAAGAAGGCGACATTCGTACAAATGCATTTTTAAATCGGTATTTGAGTATCGGTCAGGCTAAAGTGTCAACATCAGCATACGAGGCATACGACCTTGGATATTTACGCAAAGGAACCGATGAGGTTATTATCAGTCGTGCTCGCCAGCTTGCATATGCAAAAAAAGTAGCACTACAGATGGCTGATAAAGGTTATTCGCAGCCTGCCCCACGAAATGACATTAAGATACTTGGTAAAGAGGTTCTGGGAATGGTTTACGTAGGTGCTGACGGATTTACTACAGGGCATTATATGTCGGAGCATGATAAAATAATTGCCGAAAAACTTGGCGAAGTTATGGCGGGAGGTGAAATATCTCAAGCATTAACACAGGTGTCAGAACAGTATTTGCTAAACCTTGAACGTAAGGCCTTTATGGAACTTGCCTCAACTCGTAAATCACTCGAAAGAATCCAAAGTTTGATAACAAAAGGTAAGATATTAAGAAACTAAAAATATAAAAATATGAATGCTTATATAGTAGGAGGTTATCGTTCGGCAATTGGAAAAGCCCCGCGAGGAAGCTTCCGTTTTACACGACCTGATGATATTGCAGTAACAGTTATCAGACACCTCATGAACGATTTTCCACAAATTGACAAATCAAAAATTGACGACGTTGTAGTTGGCAACGCATTTCCAGAAGCAGAAACAGGGTTTAATATGGGTAGGTTACTATCATTAATGGCTCTTGATAATGTTGACGTCCCCGGCGTAACGGTCAATCGTTTTTGCTCTTCCGGGTTAGAAACAATTGCAATTGCATCTGCAAAAATAAATGCAGGAATTGCAGATATTATTATTGCCGGTGGTGCCGAATCTATGTCGATGATAAATATGGGAGGATGGCGGATGGTACCAAATCCTGATGTAGCTAAGCAACACCCAAAGTGGTTTTTAAGCATGGGACTTACTTCAGAGATGGTTTCTCGTGAATATAATATAACCCGCAAAATGCAAGATGAGTTCTCAGTTAAATCCGTAGATAAAGCCTTCGCCGCAATTGACTCAGGAAAGTTTAAAGATGAAATAGTTCCCATAACTATTAAAGAAAATTATTTTAGTAATGGCAGTATGCGCAGTCGCGAACGTATATTTGGCACCGACGAATGCCCGCGCCGCGGAACAACACTCGAGGGTCTGTCTAAACTTCGTCCTGCCTTTGCAGCAGATGGTAGCTCAACAGCCGGAAACTCATCTCAAATGTCAGACGGAGCCGGGTTTATGCTTGTTGTTTCAGAAAAAGCACTTAAACAATACAATCTAACTCCAATTGCTCGCCTTGTTGATTATCAGGTAGCAGGTGTAGAACCGTATAAAATGGGAGTAGGACCAATGGCTGCCATCCCAAAAGTAATTAAACATTCAGGAATGAATCTTGCCGATATCGACCTTATTGAACTTAACGAAGCTTTTGCATCGCAATCAATTGTGGTAATTAATGAGCTGGGTTTAAACCCTGATATTGTTAATGTTAACGGCGGTGCCATTGCACTCGGTCATCCACTTGGTGCAACCGGGGCAAAACTAACAGTACAAATTTTAAACGAACTTAAACGTACAAATGGTAAATATGGTATGGTTACAATGTGCATAGGTACCGGGCAGGGTGCCGCAGGAATATTTGAAATGATGTAATTGTGTTTTTGTGCGTCTGTTAGTCCGTGTTGCCGTAAATTACTTAAAATACACACACAGCCACACAGATGTACAGACGCATAGACGCACAAAAACCAATAAATAATGAAAGTCACACGCTTTGAAGAACTTGAAATTTGGAAAGAGAGTATTAGATTATGCATTGAAGTAATCAATACAACCAAAGAAAGTCGTATGTATAGCTTAAGGGATCAGATGACAAGGTCAGCAATATCAGTACCTTCAAATATAGCAGAAGGCTTTGAAAGAGATTCCAGAAAGGAATTTATTAGGTTTCTTAATATAGCAAAAGCATCTTGTGGAGAATTAAGAACTCAACTATTTATTAGTCTTGAAACAGGTATGATTAAAAAAGATGATTGTAAGTTATTTATTGAAAACACAAAGAAAATATCAGCAATGATTAATAAGTTTATAATTTATTTAAAAAATAGCTAGTATAACATACTTATTCCATGTTGCCGTGTGTCAGTGTTACTATGTATATT
>CAZGWS010000176.1:0-6558 GCA_964528805.1 uncultured Lentimicrobiaceae bacterium
TGAGCGGGAAACGGGACTCGGACCCGCGACCCCGACCTTGGCAAGGTCGTGCTCTACCAACTGAGCTATTCCCGCATTTCAAAATGGCGATGTATTATCACAAATTTTGAGGTGCAAATGTACTATTTTTTTTAATTGACAATATTTTTTTTAAAAAATATTTTTTAATCTTAAGAAATGTTTAGTTAGGGTTTCTATGAAAACTTACTATTTTACATAAGACTCTAAGAAAATGTCAAGAACGAGGCTTGTGAAGTGTTTAAATTCAGGAGTTTACTTTTGTAAATGACTGATTTAAATACAAGCGTAACGAAGTTATTGGCGTTTTCATAGTGTCTTATGAGCCTAATGCTTTTTTAATCTCATTAAGTTTCATTAGTGCTTCAACAGGTGTAAGAGTATCAATATCAATATTAAGAATATCATCTTTTATTTGATGTAGTAACGGATCATCCAACTGGATAAAGCTTAACTGCAAATTATCGTCAATTGTAGTTGACTTAATTGCCGTGTTAAGTTCATCGCTTGAGTGATTTTTTTCAAGTATTGTCAGCATCTGCTTTGCTCTTTGCAACACTTTTTTGGGCATCCCTGCCATTTCGGCTACATGTATTCCAAAACTATGAGCACTACCTCCCTTTTTCAATTTTCTTAAAAATATTATTTTGTTGCCATGTTCCTTAACGCTTATGTGATAATTTTTTATTCTCTTCATGGTAAGCATCATATCATTAAGTTCGTGATAGTGGGTTGCAAATAGTACTTTCGCCCTATATGCCGGGTGGTTATGTAAAAACTCAGTAATAGACCATGCTATCGAGATACCATCATAAGTACTTGTACCTCTGCCAATTTCATCTAAAAGTATTAAACTTCTATTTGAAATATTATTCAGGATGCTTGCTGTTTCGTTCATCTCAACCATAAATGTTGACTCGCCTGAACTAATGTTATCCGATGCCCCTACTCTAGTAAAAATCTTATCAACAACGCCTATTTTCGCTGATGACGCAGGAATCATACTACCCATCTGCGTTAGAAGTACTATTAATGCTGTTTGTCGTAATAAAGCAGATTTACCTGACATATTTGGACCGGTAAGTATAATAACTTGCTGCTTTTTGTTGTCTAAATAAATATCATTGGCAACATATTCTTCTCCGGGAGGTAAGTTATTTTCTATTACCGGATGCCTACCATCTTTAATGTCAATAATATAATCATCAGTTATTTCTGGTCTTATATAATTATTTTCGATTGCAATATTTGCAAATGAAGCGAGGCAATCTAAATTTGCAATAAGAGAAGCATTTAGCTGAATTGGCAACACAAATTCAGCAGTATAATGAACAATTTCATCAAATATTTTTTGCTCAATAACTATAATTTTCTCTTCAGCACCAAGTATTTTTTCTTCATATTCCTTAAGTTCTTCCGTTATATATCTTTCCGATCCTGTTAAAGTTTGCTTTCTGTGCCATTCCGTCGGCACTTTATCTTTATGTGTATGCGTAACCTCAAGATAATATCCAAAAACGTTATTGAAGCCGACTTTTAATGAAGAAATTCCTGTTTTTTCTATTTCACGATCTCTAAGCCCTTTCAGGTAGTCTTTACCGGAGGTTGATATTGCTCGCAATTCATCAAGTTCAGGTGAAACGCCGTTGGCTATTACTTGCCCTCTGTTTATCATCGTTGGGGGCTCCTCATTTAATTGATTATCCAACTTTTCAATCAATGAATAACAGGTATTTAGCTTTTCTGCAATGTTAACAAGTTCAATTCTATCAGTATTCCTGCATAATGTTTTTATTTTGCCTATTGCGTTTAATGAACGTTGCAATTGCTTAAGCTCACGTGGGTTTACACGTGTAGTAACTACCTTTGAAATTAGCCGCTCAATATCGCCTACTTTTTTTATTTCAGAGTGGACTACAGATAGAATATCATCATTATTCATTAAATACTCAACAATATTTAGTCTTTCATTTATTGAGTGGATATCTTTTAATGGTATAGAAATCCATCGTCGCATCTGTCGAGCTCCCATTGGCGAATCCGTTTTATCAATAATCTCAAGAAGAGTTGATCCTCCCTGACTGAGTGGCTGTATTAGTTCCAAATTACGAATAGTAAACTTATCCAACCATACGTATTTGCCCTCATCAATACGGCTAAGTTTATTAATATGATCCAACTTATCATGATGAGTTTCATACAAATAATGCAATGCTGCCCCTGCCGCAATAATTCCACTATGCAAATTTTCCACACCAAAACCCTTTAGTGATGTTGTATTAAATTGTTTGAGTAGCAACTCAGTAGCAAAATCGTCGGAGAAAACCCAATCATCAAAAAATGACAAATAAAATTTATCACCCATTAGCTCCAAAAACTTATTTCTATTCTGTCTCTGTATAACTACTTCGCTTGGCGCAAAACTTTGTAATAGCCTATCAATATACTCTATATTACCTTCGGCAAGATAAAACTCCCCGGTGCTTATGTCCAATAATGCAATACCCGATATACCTGATGTTAGATGCACAGCAGCAAGAAAATTATTTTCTTTTTGCTCCAACACATTATCGTTTAATGTAACGCCCGGCGTAACAAGTTCAGTAACACCGCGTTTCACTATATTTTTAGTAAGTTTCGGATCTTCTAATTGATCACAAATAGCAACCCTATATCCTGCACGAACCAATTTTGGTAAATATGTATCCAAAGAGTGGTGAGGAAACCCGGCAAGCTCAACAAACGAAGCAGCACCATTTCGTCTTTTTGTTAGTACAATGCCTAATATACCAGCAGCCTTTATGGCATCTTCACCAAAAGTTTCATAAAAATCTCCCACCCTGAAAAGAAGTAAAGCATCAGGATATTTTTTCTTGATGCCATTGTATTGTTTCATTAAAGGTGTTTCAACATACTTGGACACTTTTTTCACGTAAAATAATTTGAACAGATTTATATTGTAAATTCATGCAAATATACACTTACTATCATAATGATGATATTGAAACATTTCTATTGGCTGTTTACAACCGGATGTGTGGAACACATAACTGATGCCTGCAAGAAAACTTATCCTTTTCACGTCTTTGATAAGAAATCGTCAAAGGCGAGACTTTAGAAGTTTTGAAAATCAGGGAGTTTACTTTTGTAAATGATTGTTTTCAAATTGAGGATAACGCAATATTTGCCGTTTACTTTGAGACATTAATTATGATAATACCTTCCCATGTTTATTTCAGTCAATTTCAATTATTTTTGCAGTATGAAACGAAAACTATTAAATAGCGAACTTAACAGGTTAAGCATTGATGAGTATAAAAAATCAGAAAAAACACCGATAATAATCGTACTCGACAATATTAGAAGTTTAAGTAATATAGGCTCAGTATTTAGGACTGCTGATGCTTTTAGAATTGAAGCTGTGTACTTATGTGGTATCACAGCAAAACCACCACATCGCGAAATCCACAAGACTGCTCTAAGTTCAACCGAATCGGTTGATTGGCAATATTTTAACACTACAAAAGAAGTTATAGCTTATTTAAAATCAAAATTTTTCAAGATTATTTCAGTTGAACAGGTGAAAGAAAGTGTGATGCTCAACGATTTAAAAATAAATAAAAAGGGGAAATATGCTTTAATATTTGGTAATGAAGTGTCAGGTGTTGATAATGATATCATTAACATGTCTGATATTTGTGTTGAAATACCACAATGGGGGACAAAACATTCATTGAATATAAGTATTAGCGTTGGCATTGTATTGTGGGATATAGTGCTAAAATTGAAATAGTTGACTATTTTTGTAACAAAAACAACTCATTATCGTAAAAAACGAAAACTTTGTGTGATTGTAAAACAATATTTCATACTTTTGCACAATTAACCATGTAGTAAGCCGTAATGGTCTGTTACTTAAAACTGTAATACAATCAAAAATTAATAAAATAATTTTTACAATTAAAATTAAAAACATGAAAAAAGTTTATTCTGGTTTTACAAAAGTCCTGATACTAAGCCTTGTTATGGCATTGCCATTAACATTTTTTGCTCAGGAAAATAGCAATAAAGATGCTGTTAAAAAATCTTCATCTTTTTCACCATATTGGTTCATACAAGGTGAAGTAGGACCAACATGGTCGCATTCGGATTTAAGCAGATATGATTTTGCCCCTGACTTTGGCAATACTAAATTTAATGGAGCCATTGGTTTCGGTCGTCAACTTTCTTCAGTATTTGGTGTTACAGCCGAATTTGAAAGAGGCTTTTTTAGTGGAGAGAAAAAAAATGTAACTACAAATACAATCCCAAATGCAAAATGGGGTCGTGATATGAGATTTGATAATGACTACTATGGAGGAGATTTAAGCCTTAGCATTAATTTATCAAATTTAATTAGTGGCTATCATGAAAGACTTGTTGATTTTGGAATCAACCTCGGTGTTGGTCAAATACAATGGAAATCTACCACATACGATCTTAACACCGATGCTGTTATAGGCAGCAATGGTAATAAAGGCACTAAATCAGGTGGTACAGGAAACGGTATAAGTGATAGGAATGTTGACTTTACAATACCTGTTGGTTTTGACGTTAACTTTAATGTAAGTGAAAAATTTGACATCTATGGTGATTACTCTTATACATGGTTAGCTACAGATTATGCTGATGGTGCTGTTCACGGTGCTTTGCAAGTTAAAAACGATGTTTATTCACATTTCAACATTGGTTTACGTTACAAATTTGGCGGTAATAAAAATAAGAGTATGGCTTCAAACTTTGAAAAAGTTCAACTAAAGGCAACACCAAGCCCACTTGTGGAAATTGGTGACTCCGTTGAAATTGTTATCAAAGGAACTTTCCCACCAAAATACTTTGACAAAAATGCTGTTATGTGCTTTGCTCCTGTGCTTAAATATGATGGAGGAGAAACTGCTTTTAAGCCAATGACTTTTAAAGGCGAGGCTGTTACCGGTGATGGTACATTAGTTAGCCATGCAAATGGAGGTTCGTTTACTTACACAGGAAAGATTCCATATGATCCTGCAATGAATGTTAGCGAATTAGTAGTTTCACCTATTATTTACACTTATACAGGCGAAATTTATGAAAACTGTGAAGCTGCCCAAGCCAATGGCAGTAAAGTATTTACCGCTCCTGAAAGAAAACTTGGTGATGGTGTAGTTCATACATCAAAATTCTTACGTAATACAGAATTGTTAGCATGGGCATCAGATGCTTATGAGAAAATTACAATTAGTACTGCAAATTCAGATTTGTATTTTAGAGTTAATCGTTCAGTATTGAACTGGAAACTTCCACTAAATAAAAACAAAGAAAACTATAATGCTCTTAAAAATAGTTTAAGAGATGCAGAAAAAGGTTGGGAACTTGATAACATTACAATTAATGGTTGGGCTTCTCCTGAGGGCGAAGAAACATTTAATGCAGGATTATCAGAACGTAGAGCACAAACCGCACTTAAGTACATGACCGACAAAATTATGAAGGCCGCTAAGAAAAATGAGCTAATTAAAAATGAGGATATTAACTTTATCGTTAATTCAAACGGTCCGGACTGGAACGGCTTTATGAAAGCAATTAAAAATTCTGATATAAAAGATAAAAATGCAATCTTAAATGTTGTTAACTCTGCTGACCAAACGAAAAAAGAAGAAGAAATAAGAAATATGATTCTTATTTATCCTGAAATAGAACGCAATATCCTTCCTCCTTTAAGGCGCGCTGACATTAACGTTAATGCTTTAACTCCCAAGAAAACAGATGCTGAGATTGCTAATTTATCAACTACAGATCCTTCTTCACTTGATATTGAAGAGCTTTTCTATGCTGCTACTCTTACTAACGATAATGCAACAAAAAAAGTTATTTATGGATCAATCATCGAACTTTATCCTAAATGTTGGAGATCAGTAAATAATGCTGCTGCTGTTGAGCTTTCAGAAGGTAATCTTGAAGCCGCAAAAGAACTTCTCATGCACGGTGTAGAGTTAAATGAAAATTCATTTGAAATTCGTAATAACATGGGCGTTTATCAAATGATGAGTGGTGATTTTAATAAAGCCAAACATTGTTTTACTAAAGCACAAAAACTTGGTGGCGACGAAAATTACAATCTGGGTCTTGCTAATATAGCACTTGGTAACTACTCCAAAGCTGAATCATTACTTTCAGGTGCAACATGCGACTTTAATCTAGGTCTTGCACAATTACTAAATGGTAATGCTTCAGGTGCTGAGAAGACATTTAATTGTGCCGAACAAGATGCCGAAACTTTATACATACTTGCCGTTACCGCTGCTCGTCAGGATAATAAATCAGGTATGTTAGAATATTTAGGTCAATCTATTAAAACCGACTCTGCATTTGCTGCAATAGCTGCAAGTGACAGAGAATTCTTAAAATATAATAATGATGCTGATTTTACAGCAATTGTTAATGCAAAATAAAGTTAAGTTTTTTCATGGAAAGAGCCTCGAAATATTTCGAGGCTCTTTTTTTTGTCCTTGTAAACCTATT
>CAZGWS010000177.1:0-6503 GCA_964528805.1 uncultured Lentimicrobiaceae bacterium
TAAACCGTTTGGTAGTTTGTATTTCCCAACTATTTCATCTGCCTGCTGAGCAAATTGAATATGGTATTGTAATAGCATTAATGATAATATGTTTTTAATTGCCCGAAATTGCAAGTAAGCCTGTAATTGCACTATTATTCGTAAATATATTGCGTTTTGTGTATAAACGAAACATGTTGACAATAGATAAATTAAAATATGCACTTTGCTTTAGCAACTATTATAGCGTGTTAAAGCCTTGAATACATTAAAATAAAACATTTAATGTTTTAACCTAAGTAATTAGTGTCACTAAGAAAACTACGTAATTTATGATTGGTTTTAAGAAAGCGCCAAGAACAAGGCTTGTGAAGTATTTAGGATTCAGGAGTTTACTTTTGTAGTTGGCTCGTTATAAATACAAGCGTAACGCAGTTATTGACGTTGTCTTAGAACCACTAATTATATCACATCAGAATAGCGTAATATTTAACATACCATATTTTTTATTTGTATTAAGCAATAAATAGTAATTTAGAGCTTTGTTTTTAATTAAGATCAGCAAAATATTTACTTTATGATTTCGGTTGAGCAGTTGTTTAATAAGGAGATTTCTAAAAGTGAGCGACTGCGAGCTATTATCCTTATTGGATTACTTGGTGTTGAGGCATTATTCTTGTTGATAATCTACTTTTTTTACAGCGAAGAATATCTTAAGATGTTTAAAACGCATATTGCTATTTATGCCATACTTATCTTTACATCTGTAATAATTGTTTATGAATTTTTAGTTCATTATTTAATAAAAAAGCACAGCAAACTATTTTTTATTAACCCTAAGCTTTTTAGTTACTTTAACAGTTTTTCAGAGATTACATTATTGAGTATCCTCTTAGCTTTTGTTGTTAGTTACTCAAACCAAACTATTATATTACAATCGCCGGCAACCTTAACTTATTTCATTTTTATTGTTCTGTCCACTTTTAGGCTTGATTTTAAATTATCAATATTTACTGCAACATTAGCGGCATTTGAGTTTATTTTAATTTGTGTGTATTTTTCAACGTATTATTCTAACATACCTGTTGATAGTGCAAATCCCGATTTATCGGGAATGCAATATTTGGGGCAGGGATTAATCATGATTATTGCAGGAATAGCAGCAGCTTTTGTTGCAGATCTTATTAAAACAAAAATGATTGCATCCTGGAAAAGTATAAAGGAAAAAAATGAAGTAATTAATTTATTCGGACAACAAATATCGCCACAAATTGCCGAGAATATTTTGCAAAATAATTTTGAGCTCTCCGGAGCACGAAAAAAAGTTTGTATTATGTTTTTAGATATAAGGCAATTTACACCCTTTGTTGAAACGCATCAACCTGAAGAGGTTGTGGCATATCTAAACTCGTTGTTTGGTTTTATGATTGATATTGTACAATCTCATCATGGTGTAATTAACCAATTTCTTGGTGATGGATTTATGGCAACTTTTGGTGCCCCTCTATCAATCGGAAATAGTAGCCAACATGCTACTATAGCTTCACAAAAAATAATTAGTAAAATACATCAGGAACACAGCCTTGGAAATATCCCACCAACAAAAATTGGCATTGGTCTTCATTACGATGAAGCTGTAACCGGAAACATTGGTTCAAATATTAGAAAGCAATACTCAATTACCGGAAGAGTAGTTATTATGGCTTCACGAATAGAGCAACTGAATAAAAAATACGGTACAAATCTGCTCATTTCACAAGAAGTGTATAACAAGCTTGACGATGCCATAAAATCAACATTTGTGTGGCTCGAAACGGTAAGTGTTAAGGGTAGCAACAAACTTGTTTCGCTGTATAAATATCTTGATAAAAATGCACACATTTTATAAGATCATACTATTCTTTGCCTTTTTAGTAACATCTGAATCGGTGTTTTCTCAAAAAGTGTTTTATACAAGTAAAGTTGATAAAACCAACACTTTTATTGGTGCTGATTCATCTGGATTACTCTATACCGTTTATCTGATTGGCGACATAAAACAATCAGAAACAGGTAAAAATAATCTTAGTGAGTTAAGCAATTATATCAGCAAAGCAGATTCAAATAGTGCTGTTATTGTGTTAGGCGATATAATTTATCCCCTTGGGTTACCCGATAGTTCAAATACTAAATATGCTGAAGCTGAGCATGATTTAAAGCAAGTACTTAACTCATTTAACAATTATAAAGGTAATGTTTATTTTATCCCGGGTAACCACGATTGGGCAAATGGTCGGAAACAAGGATGGAAATATGTTACAAACGAAGAAAGATACATTGAAGATTTTAATCCCCACAAAAATATATACTTACCCAACAATGGTTGTCCCGGTCCTGTTGAGGTTAAGCTTACAAACGATTTAACCTTAATAATTATAGATTCGCAGTGGTGGTTTCAAAAAAATAGTAAACCACAGGGTGATAACGATTGTGGTTTTGCCAATAGTGATGATTTGTTTTTGCAGATTGAGGATGCTCTAAAACGAAACAAAGACAAAAAAGTGATTTTTGCTGCCCACCACCCTTTGTATAGTGTGGGAGAGCATGGTGGTTATTTTCCAGTTTCTTATTTAGCTTTTCCTTTGTTGGAAATTAAAAACTGGATGTATATTCCCTTACCGGGATTTTTATATACAGATTATCGTAAGTATTTGGGAGATGTGCAGGATTTGGCAAACCCTGATTATAAGTATTTTAGAGAAACCTTGATAAATATTTTTAGCAATTACCCTAATGTAATCTATGCATCAGGACATGAGCACAATTTGCAATATTTTAGTAAAGACAGCCTGCATCATATAATAAGTGGAGGGGGAGGAGATGCAAGTTACATAGCTCGAAAAAGCAATAAAACTGATTTTGCTTGCCAATGCCCTGGCTTTGTTGAATTGTCTTTTTTTAAGAATGGAGATGTAAACGCCACTTATATAAGTACTTACAATACGGATAATGCCAAAGTTATTTACAGTAAAAAATTGTTTAGCAAACCTTTAAATACAGATAGCACGTGTAATGATTTTTATAAAAAAAATGATTTTAAAGACAGTTCGGTCATTGTAAGTATTAGCAACCAATACGAGGTCGGAAAGTTTCATGAATTTATGATGGGAACTAACTATCGAAATGTTTGGAATGCGAAAGTAAAACTTCCTGTTTTTGATATAGGAAGTGAAAAAGGAGGTTTGTCTATTATAAAACGAGGTGGAGGAATGCAAACTCGTTCAATTAGGATGGTGGATAGCACGGGCAAGCAATATGTACTACGATCTGTTAATAAATATGTGGAAAAGGCATTACCCGAATATTTACGAAACACAATTGCATTGAAGCCTTTACAGGATGGTATTTCAGCTTCTAATCCCTTTGCTGCTATTACTGTACCTGTACTTGCCGATGCTGCTGGAGTTATGCATACAAACCCTAAACTATTTTGGGTTCCAAACGACCCCCAGCTTGGTATTTACAACGACGAACTGGCTGAAGATGTGTATCTATTTGAAGAACGCCCAACCGGAAATATGAAGGATGAGGATAGTTTTGGAAATTCAAAAAAGATTATAAGCACCCCTAAAGTAATACATAAAATACAAGAAGACCATAAGCATAGTGTAGATCAAAAAGCGGTTGTTAGAACACGTTTGTTCGATATGCTTATTAACGACTGGGACAGGCATGACGATCAATGGCGATGGGCATCGTTTAAAAGCAATAAGAAAACAATTTATCGCCCAATACCACGCGATCGCGATCAGGTGTATTTCGTTAATCAAGGGTTGATTATGTGGCTCGCTACTCTCACATGGCCCACACGTAAATTCCAAGGGTTTGATTATACAATTAAAGATGTGAAAGGCTTGGGATTTAATGCCCGATATTTTGACAGAACATTTATAACGCAACCTGACTTGAATGACTGGATACAGATTGCCAATGAGTTAAAGAATAATATTTCTGACTCAATTATACACGAAGCAATAACAAAATTGCCGGATAATATATACGATTCAATTGGTGCAGACATTGAGGAAAAGCTTAAATCTCGGCGCAACTTATTACCAGGTTATGCCGAGGAATATTACAAGTATTTATCAAAAACAGTTGATGTTGTTGGAACCAAAAAAAATGAGCTATTTAATGTACAAAGACAAAATAATGGTGATGTTAATCTCAGTATTTATGCATTGAGCAACAAAAAAAGAAAAGTAAAAGAGCAGCTATATTCCAGAGAGTTTAAGTATGGCGAAACAAATGAAATTCGATTATATGGTTTGTCAGGTAAAGATGTGTTTAAGGTAAGTGGTTCAGGAAAAAAGGGCATAAAAATTAGAATTATTGGTGGCAAAGGCAACGACTCCATTATTGATGAATCAAAAGTTGGCGGCTTAGGTAAAAAGACAATCGTTTATGATAGAAAAGACAAAAATAATGTCGTAATAAAGGGTAGAGAAACCCGTGTATTGCTATCGAATAAAAATAAAGAAATTACATATAACCGCAAGCAATTTAAGTATAACAAAGCAATGCCACTAATTTGGGCCGGTTATAATATTGACGATGGTATATTTGTGGGTGGAGGTGTAAAAATTACTCGTTTTAACTTTAACGATTCAACAATTAATCGTATTAAGGGAAATTTAGCCTTTCAAACTGATGCTTTTGCAATTGACTACGAAGGCTTATTTACCTCTGTTTCACAAATATTCGACCTGTCAATTAAGGCTAACATAAGTTTTCCTCGAAATGTTGATAATTTTTATGGGTTAGGAAACGAAACAAAGAAAATTACTGATGATAGTAAGTATTACCGTGTAAGATATAAATACGCATGGGTAAATCCCATGTTGTTACATACAGTGAACAGAAAGCTAAATTATTCTTTTGGAGGATTTTACCAGTATTTTATGGTAACCGATACTACCGGAAGATATATTGCAGATATTTATCCTCTACTACTTGATTCATCTGCATTTTTGAGTCATAATTATTTAGGGGTAAATGCTAAAATAAGTTACGACAGCAGAGATAATAAAATTATTCCAAAAAGGGGTGTAGTTTGGGAGTCTGAAATATTAGGTTATTATAGTATTGCTGACAGGGGTAAAAATTTTATCAAAATAAAATCTAACCTAAGCGTCTATTTAAGTTTTAGAAAAGACCCACGCATAGTATTTGCATTTCGTGTTGGCGGTGCATCCAATATTGGTGATTATGAGTTTTTTCATGCAAACTTTTTGGGAGGTAAAACTAACCTAAGAGGATATAGGAGCAATAGGTTTGCTGGAGATAATTCTCTTTATTTTAACTCCGAAATAAGGGTTAAGTTGTTTGATGTTAAAAGCTATATTTTTAACGGACAATTAGGCATATCTGTTTTTAATGATACCGGTAGAGTTTGGTATAACAATCAAAAATCAAAACAATGGCACAACGGTTATGGGTTGGAACTGTGGTTTACTCCGTTTGATTTTACAGCGATAACAGTTTCCTATAACAGATCAAAGGAAGATAGTTTTGTAGATTTTAAATTTAGTTATTTGTTTTAATACAATAGTTCGTTAGGGTTTTATAATACGCACATAATCAAACACTTAGGAAGATATACATTAAATAGCTACTAAGCAGATAATCAATCCTTTGCGACTTGTAGCTTTGCGAGAAACAAAAAATACACGAACTATAGTTAATAGTAATTTTATAAATTTAACAGTTAGAAAGTAATGACAATAATTAACATGGATAATATAGTTGATGACTTAGTTGTTGAGGTAAGCAAATACGTTATAACATTGTTAAACGATAAACTGCCCGAAGCTGTTGAATTTCATACGGCTGAGCATGCCAAATATGTAGCTGAAAATGTTGAGTTTATCGGTAAAAACAGCGGACTAACAAATAATGAAATTAACATTATAAAAATAAGTGCATGGTTTCATGATGTGGGATATATTTTTTCGTCAGTAAACCATGAACAGGAAAGTGCAAAAATTGCTTCCGACTTTCTTAGCAAGAAGGGAGTTGACAAAAAACATATAGAAATTGTAAAAAATTGTATCTTGGCAACAATAATACCTCAACAGCCAAATAGTATTTACTCGGAAGTGTTATGCGATGCCGATTTAATGCATCTGGCAAACAGCAATTATTTTGAGTGTATTGAAAAAATGCGAAGAGAATGGAATAATCTTACAGAGAAGAAAACCGGCAAGCTCAATTTTCATAAAAAATCGCTGGAGTTTTTTCAGCAACATGAGTATAAAACGGAATTTGCTAAAAAAGAACTTCAGACCAAAAAAGACAAAAACCTACAACTACTAAAAAATAAAATAATTATGTTAGAAAAAATAAAAGACAAAAAGCTACAGGATAAAAAACAAAAGAAAACCAAAGGTTATTCAAGAGGTGTTGAGTCGATGTTTAGAAATACAGCACGCATGCAAATAAACCTTAGCTCCATAGCCGATAATAAATCAAATATACTTATATCC
>CAZGWS010000178.1:0-6488 GCA_964528805.1 uncultured Lentimicrobiaceae bacterium
CCAGCCGGGATTATAATCAGCATTTTGAAGTGGCCAATTAGTAGTAGTACCGCCTGGAGTTATATCTGTCCACGATGTGCCACCATTTAACGAACGATATAACTTCCTTAGGTTGGCGGTTTTATTTAATGCTGATACAACGAGCGTATCAAGCGATGTATCGGCAGGGTGTATAAATACTCTTTCAAACCCGTATGTAGATGGAAGTCCTGTAATTTCGGTAATAGCTGCACCATCAAAGCTATACAACTTACCATACTGGTTGCCTGGAATGTTGGCTACCATCAATACAGGATATCCTGTAGAGCTGCTCGAGACTGCAAGCCAGTTAATTTTAGTGTTGGCAGTAACGGTATCTAATTTTAACACTATGTTATGGATGCCGTATGTACTTGTATCATTTATCCTTGTTAAAGCATTTGTTATGCCAATATAAAACCACGTGTTCGATATAGCAATTGCTGATACACCTGTATTTATGCTAAATGACGGATCGTAGTGGTTAAGTAAATACGCATCGTAGGCTGTGTGGAAAGTACTACTATCGCCATTGCTAAAGCTTACAACTGAGCTTGTAAGTGTACCACCTTGTTCGGCAGTTAGTACTCCTACCCAACCGTTCCAGTTGGAAAGCACCCTTGTTGCTCCACCACCCCAACCGCGGCGTGTGCTGCCGGTAAAAAATTCAAGCGAATCGCCGGCAAAAGGCTGTGTCCAATTTGCACAATCGTCATCACTATAAAAAATACTTGCAGGTGTTTCTACTGCCGAAAATATTCTGTTTGTTGGATACGCCCACATGAAATCAGTACTGGCTCCCCCGTAAAGCCCTAAGTTAATGACTTCTCCACTACCTTGTGCAAATAATAACGATGTGCAACTAATAAGTATCATAATAAATAATGTACTTAATTGCTTTCCAAATTTTATGTGATTTCTTAGTTTCATAACAGTAGGTGTATTAATTTTTATAAATTTGTATATTCTGAATTGAGATTTTTATATTTAATACCACAAATGTAATATACTAATAATAATATGGCAAGCACTAATGAGTTAACGGCAGAACCCAATTAGTTAACGGTAAAAACTTGCTACTTTGAGGATAAAAATAGGAAAAAATAATTTAATGATTTTAAAAAATAAATATTTCATATTATCACAAGTGCTATTTTTATTGTTGATAATGGCAACAACAGCAGCTTCTCAACCTCCATATATTGATAGTTTAAAACGTGTTATTATTGATGCTCAGGCAAACCCGAAACCCAATAAGTCGGATGTAAAAGCCGCAATTGTCCTGATTGATTATTACTCGAAAATTTCTTTTGATACCGCAAGGTATTATGGTAAAACTGCATACGATATTTCGTTAATTGTTGGAAATGATACAGGTATTGCCGTTTCGCTAAACTCAATTGGTATGCTTTACGAAAGCTGCGGATATTTTGATAGTGCTTTCCCTTATCTCGATTCGTCAAGAGCGATGTTTGCCAATATGGGAGATATGACCGGACTCATTTTTGTTAGAAATAACCTCGCTGTTGCCATGATGCGCAAAGGGAATTATCCTGAAGCATTAAAATATTATCAGGATAACCTCACCATTGCTGAAAGCCATAATGACCTGGAAAACATGATATTATCCTATAATAATATGGGTATAACTTATTTCGATTGGAAAAAATATAATCAAGCTTTAGAAATTTATCACCTTGCTTTGGGTGTACTGGACAAGTTGGGTGAAGAAGAACGTAAAGGCTCTGTATATAATAACATAGGTGAGGTATATTTTGATATGGGTATTATTGATACTGCTCTTATTTACTTTAACAAAGCTCTAAAAATAAATAATAAATATGGTAAAAAACGGTCAATATTGATATCGATAACTAATATTGGGGATGTTCATTTTGCTGACAGCAGTTATAATGATGCACTCAAATCGTACCAAAAAGCTTTGAAGATAAGCGAAAGCATACCGGAGGAAACTCAAATGGCAATAATTAATATTAAGATAGGAAACCTTTACAATGCAATTGGCAGTTACAATAAAGCATACTCGTTTTTAAATAAAGGCTTACAGATGTCGCTTGCTGCCGAGATGTCAAGCTCAGTATTAAAGGCATACGTTGGGCTAATTGATTATGCACGCGGAATAAAAAATGTTCAAAAAGTTTATGACTACGGAAAACTTTATATACGACTTAAAGACAGCCTGTTTAACAATAACAGCCTAAGTAAAATTAGCGAATTGGAAACACGTTTTAAAACAGTTCAAAAAGAAAAAGAGATCGTAGTACTGAAAGCTGATCAAAAGGTAAAATATATGGAAATACAATTGCAAAAGAAACTGCAATATGGTCTTGCAATATTAATATTGGTACTTCTATTAACGGCTATACTGTTATTTAACAGGTACAAACTTAAAAAAGATAAAGAAAAATCTGAAATAGAAAAAGAGAGAATTCAGATAGAACAGCGCCTGTTACGTTCGCAAATGAATCCACATTTTATATTTAATTCACTAAACTCAATAAATAGTTTTATTGGCGATAATAATCCAAAAGAAGCACAAATTTATTTAACAAAATTTGCCAAATTGATGCGCCTGATACTCGAAAACTCACGTAAAGTGATGGTTACTTTAGAAGATGAAGTTAATGCATTATTGCTTAATCTTGAACTTGAACAACTTAGGTTTGACGGGCGTTTTGATTTTTCAATTAATATTGACAACAATATCGACCCCGAAGATGTGTATTTACCTCCTATGCTGATACAACCATTTGTTGAAAACGCAATTAAACATGGTATAAAAGGCAAAGAAGGCAAAGGACTTATAACAATATCGATATCAACTGAACATGAGTTTCTTAAATGCATTGTTGAAGATAATGGTATTGGCAGGGAAAAAACAATGAAAATAGGGCATAAAAATAAAGATCATGCTTCGCTTGGTACGCAGGTTACAATTGAAAGATTACAAATACTAAAGCAAGAAAAAATTGCAAAAACAGGAATCAAAATTATTGATTTAAAAAATGAAAAAGGGATAGGTATTGGAACAAGAGTTGTGTTACATATCCCCTTTGAAGAAGAGTAAGATAAGCGATGTGTAGAAATAATAGTAATATTATTCAAATTTAAAGAGCAAAATATTGTACTTTTGAAATCTATTTTTTAATAAAAAATTACAGAGTTATCACAAAACCATTTAATAGTTTTTAAATGAGAGTAGCAATTATTGATGATGAAAAAAGAGCCCGAAAATATTTAAGAGGACTTCTGGAAGACCAGTTTAAAACCATTGATATTGTTGGTGAAGCCGATGGCGTAAATAATGGCGTGAAACTTATTGAGAACCTAACTCCCGAGCTGATATTTTTAGATGTTCAGATGCAAGACGGTACGGGTTTTGACCTACTCGCTAAAATTGACAGATCAAAAATACATGTAATTTTTGTTTCAGCGTACGATAGATTTGCCATTACGGCAATAAAATTCAGTGCAATTGATTACCTCCTTAAACCTGTTGATTCATCCGACTTAAGCATTGCCCTTACCAAGGTGAAAACCATTAAACCAACTGACCAACTGCAAAAAAAATTAGACATCCTGTTGGGTAATATTAATAAAATTGAGAAAATTGCGCTGCCATCTCTTGATGGAATTGAGTTTGTAAAAATCTCAAATATTGTAAGATGTGAATCAGACAGCAACTACACAAACTTTTATTTAATTTCAGGTGATAAAATTGTTGTTTCGAAAACACTAAAAGACTTTGAAGATATGCTGGAAAGCAAAGGTTTCTTCAGAACTCATAAATCTCATATGATTAATCTTGCGTACCTTAAAAAGTACATCAAGGGAGAAGGTGGTATCGCAGTAATGGAAGATAATTCGCAAGCAACAGTTTCGAGAAGACGAAAAGAAGAGTTTTTGGATGCTCTTAAAAACTTTATTTGATTGTTTTTTTGATTTTATATTCAATTACTGATAGTTTTTTATATTTTTGCAACCGTCTAAAAAACGGCGAGGTAGCTCAGTAGGTTAGAGCGTCGGATTCATAACCCGGAGGTCCCGAGTTCAATTCTCGGTCTCGCTACTTGTAAATCAGACAGTTACAGCAAATTGTAACTGTCTTTTTTTGTCTCACATTAGCCTGTATTCGCAATGCATTTGTTAGTTAAAATATATCTAACCTTGTTATTTTATTGTTAAATGTAAAATTGTATTTGCCTAATTTCTTCATTTTGATAGCTTTGCAAAATACGTTATTTATATTCATTCTAAATTAATTAATTATGAAAAAAATTTACAAAGTATTATCATTAATTGCTCTTCCTTCAGTATTAATATTATACAGTTATAGTACCGGCAGCCCGGGAGGTAAATCAGGATCGGTTGGCGACGGTGGCCACACATGTACCGACTGCCATGGAGGAACAGCGCAAACGCAAACAGGGTGGATAACAACAAATATCCCTACCGAAGGCTTTACAGCCGGTCAAACTTACACAATAACTGCTACAGGAACTCATAATGGAGTAGTAAAATTTGGCTTTGAACTTACTGCCGAAGATGCTTTTGGTGGAAAAGTAGGTGCATTTACAATAACAGATCCCACAAGAACACAATTTACTAACGCAAATGCTGCCGTAACCCACACATCAAACGGTACGGGTGTTACCGGTAATTCAAGCTCATGGTCTATGGATTGGACAGCACCAACACCGGCACCACAGAGTGTTAAATTTTATGCTGCCTTTAATGCTGCTAATGGTAACGGATTGTCAACAGGAGACGTAATTTACAAATCGTCAGTAGCATATAATCTCTATGTACCACTAAACCCACAAATAGTAAGCGTTGAGCCAAACAACGAACAACAGGGCTATGAAGGGGAGTTAGTTATTAATGGAAACCAAACCGAATGGACAACAGGTGTGAATAATGTTTCTTTTAAATTTCATGATGATAACAGCATCTTTTTTGAAGCAACTAATATTACAGTAAATGCAGACGATCTGTTAACAGTAAATGTAATAATACCTGATAGTATAAATATTGGCACTTACGATGTTTGGGTTGATGACATTTCACTATCCAACGGCTTTACTGTAGATATTTATGATAATATTAACGACAATTATTTATCAAACTTTGTAACGCTATTTCCAAACCCGAGTTCAGATAATACCACAATTAATGCTCCTCAAAATTCACTAATTAATATTATTGATATTTCAGGTCGTGTAATACTACAAACAAATACTGGAAACTCTTCAGCGATTAATTTAAATGTTTCTTCGTATGAAAAAGGCATATATTTTGTGCAAATATTAAATAATGGGAATTTATTTACTCAAAAATTAATTGTTAGATAAACAATTAATGCTACAAACTTTTTTATTAATATACCGGCTCTCATTACAAATGTGTGCCGGTATATTGTTATAAATCAATAAAAAAAATATTTTTTATCGTTTTACAATTTTGTTTTTTTAACTTTGAGCAAAAAAAACAGCATGGATAATTATTGCCTCGATTGCGGTAC
The DNA here is from genome assembly GCA_964528805.1 of uncultured Lentimicrobiaceae bacterium. GTDB lineage: Bacteria > Bacteroidota > Bacteroidia > Bacteroidales > F082. Next base: position 5,561 of record CAZGWS010000178.1, read on the forward strand.
ACCATTAATGGGTAGGGTTGATAAGAAATTTTGCAACGATCAATGCAGAAACAATTATCATAATAAAGAAAACAGAGAAGACTCAAATTTCATTAGAAATGTTAATGTTATACTTAAAAAAAACAGAAATATACTTAAAAAGTTAAATCCTACAGGAAAAGGAAAAGTTAAAAAACAACAGCTTGTTAATTTAGGTTTTAGCTTTAAATACTTCACACATCAATACAAAACAAAGGATAACAGGGTTTATTATTTTATTTATGAACATGGTTACATCGACCTTGGTAACAATTATTTTGCTTTAGTTATAAACGACAGCATATAGCATACTTAATAAAATACAAGCCCCAAAGTGCGGTGTAATCTTTAAACATTCAGTCTCTCTTTAAAAGGCAAAAATGTCATAAAGTCAACATGATGAACCAGATATGCCTCTGTTGTTCGTTTTACCATGTTGCCTTCACCGGCATGAGTAGCAATAATATGACAAACTTCAGCAGGTACTCCGGCTTCTTCGGCAAGGCTTACACCACTAAAAGGATGTCGTAAATATTTACCGTACGTACCTTGAATAGCATTACCATTTTCATCCAGCACATACTCCAGCAATTTACCCACGTCGGCAAGTATAGCACCGGCAATAAGGACATCCATATTTACCGGTAACTCGCCATGATACATATCGTTTATTTTATTTCCGGCATCGCGCACAATATGTACTACCGAACGCTTATGATCCATAAAAGTAACTTTCAAATCAGGACCACACAACAAAGTAAATGGTATTTTGGTAAGGTCATCTGCTGTTAACACACTTCTTTTAAGTGCTAACTCCCAAGTGAGCGCAATTTTATCTCGCAATTGCTTATCTGTAATCCACTCAAGCTCAGGCCACAGCTGTAATACTTCATTATTCATAATTACTGTT
>CAZGWS010000179.1:0-6456 GCA_964528805.1 uncultured Lentimicrobiaceae bacterium
GATAACCATTGAACTATTGGTGTACCTGTTACGTTTGCACGTATGTTCCAGTTAAAATTCAAGTCGGGATTATTTGACAAGTGGTTCCAACCCGGACCTGATGACATCCAATCGCCATTTGGATCTGCAGGACCTGCATCTACTCCAGGGCTATATGATCCGGCTATTGAAGATACCCAATATCCTACCCATAAATCACTTCCATCAATTGCAATTGGAATATCAAGAGTAACAGTATTCCAGCTTGTAGGCGAAGCTACAAAATCTTGCTCTAATAATAAGTCACCGGGACCCGGTGTATTATATGAGCCCATGCCATAAACCTGAACTTTAGTTGCCACAACAGGATCATTAATGAATAATTGAATTTCATTAATTTCCATACCTATGTATGGTTGAAGCATTGCAGCAGGGAACATTGCAGCCACTCTCCATTGATAATCACCTGAAGTAGATCCAATTGCGCTAGTGTTATCACCATCATAATGAAGTAAATCATCGCGTGATGCAGGCTGATCCGCAGAAACAGTATAATTAGGATCAAGCATTGGCTTTTGGCTTAATACTTTAGGAGTTTGTGAACCTGTAGGTGTCGTACCTAAGGCTTTTGTGCCTTGTGGATAAGTTGTAACAATTTGGTAATTAAGGTCTTCCTGACCAGAATTAGTAATTGTAGTTGTTTCGTTTGTTTGTGTTCCTCCTTCAAGGTTAAGTTGAAACAATGTTGGAGTAACTCCAATTATCGGACTTTGAACACCCGGATCAAGAACAATATATTCAACATTGTCAAAATAATACTTTCCTGTTTCGTTTGGTGGAGCACCTGCGTAAAAGTCAACGCCACCTAACTGAAGTGTTCCGGGAGTACCATCAGCTTGTAAGCTAAATTGCCATTCGCTAACAAGAGTATTATCAATTGTACATGTAGCTGAATCTGCGTCAAGATTGACAATAAACGTAATTGGAAACCATGTATCATGAGGAAAAGTAAAAGGCACATCAGGAGGACCTGCAACGGTCATGTAACCATTTTCATTTCCGGTAGTAGCTCCAAAAAACACTTCGCAAGCCCACTCAATACCGGGTGATTCAAAATGCTGAATGTTAACATACCCACCAAAGCCTGAGGGGATATAGTAGTCAAAGTTTATTTGATATTTACCAGAAGTTTTATTACCTAACTTAAGAATAAGATCGGTAACTCCTTCTGAGATACATGACTTTGTTGGACTTAATGATTGCTCATCAGAAATAAGACCATCTTCACTTGAGCCAGGTAGATTAGACCATGTTGTCCAGAAACCTGATTGATCTGACAATGCTAAATAAGCACCAACATCATAGCTTTCCATATCATCTGTAAATATGTAATTATAACCGGCATTAATTGAAACATTGTCTATACCAGCAAGGTCGCCGTCATTACCAACGTACTGCCATGCAATTTGAAAGTTACTACCGGCATATGCACTAATGTCAAGAGAAACTAAGTTCCATGCCCAATCAGCACCCGGATCAATTTCATCAATGGCATTCCAAAGTTCAGTCCATGTTGCTCCACCATCATCAGAGATTAGGCAAATTAGAGTAGCTCCTGGGTTAAGATAAGGACCACTTACACCTGCATAAAACTCAAGTGTTAAGGGAGTTAACCCACCTGCATTAATAACAGGCGAGAAAAGCCACTCATCCTGATCGGCCGCTACCCAAGGCACCATTGCGGAGAAAAGACTGGTTGGGTCAATTTCGCTAAACGGATGCGTTGAAGGGTTAGTCTGAATCCACGTATAATCTGGATTAAAAATGGTTTGAGTCCAGTCTGTAGGAAGAAAATCAGTATCAAATCCTTCTTGAAGAAAAGTATCACGAGATGAAGTCTTGTCGTGAGTAATTATCGGGATTTGGGTTGTACTCCCCGATTTAAGCCCAAGTGTTTGAGCTTTAGTCATGTACGTGTTTTGTGCAAAAGTGCCACTAAAGGCAAAAACAGCCACAACAATTAATGTAAATAAGCGTGAAAGATGTTTCATAATAAAATTTTTTAGTGAGTAAAATATTTTCATTTTGATATCGTACAAATGTAAATAAATCTATGACGTAAGCAAATGTAAATTTAGATTTTTTTTATTTTTTCTACTATACACTTTATTCAATGAACAATAATCACACAATAAGATTGGATGTCATTTCTATATTATTTACTATCCTTTAAAACTAATTTATCATAGAAGAAAAGAGCTATAACTGTAATAACACCAATAGCACTAAAAATCATCCATATACGTTGGGGATGATAGGAATTCCACAGCATTTGGGTTATTCCATGCTCATCTGTTCCCATAAGTTCAGCAGCTTTATGAATATAATCATTTTGAGTAAACTCTTTAGTTATATGCGGAATGTTCAAACCTCTTTTGGCTACTTCTGTCTGCAAGAGCGTTATTTTGTCCGACATACGCTGATACACATCGCCCGAAAAAATTCCGGCAAGGTAGTTTCCCACGGCAACCGGAAGGAAAGATGTTCCCATATAAAGTGCTGTTTTTTCTTTTGGTGCAATTCTTCCAATATATTCTGTGAATTTAGGCGATGAAGCCATTTCGCCAATAGCAAAAATAAATATCCCAAGAATAGAAAAGAACGGATTTCCTGTAAGAAATGCTATACCAATACCTATGGCTGTTATAATAATACCAGAAATTATGGCACTAATGTGTTTCATGCGCATCACCAAAGTAGAAACAATTAGCTGAAAAAGTATAATAAATCCAGCATCCAGATTAACCAACATTTCGGGTGCCACGGTATGTTCCGACGTTCCTACTGCACTAGCTAATGAAGGAGATATGGAAGCCAGCCAATCGTACAACATTCGAGTATCTACCCATTGGTCGATGAAGTTGGGAAGGGTATAAAATAATTGATTGAACATCGTCCAGAAACCAATCATGATAATCAAGAAAACGGTTAGTTTCATGTCTGTTATGGCTGTCCAGATATTTACAAAAGCTTGTTTTATACTTTTCCATATGCTTTCGGTTGATTTTTCTCTATCAGGTTCTTTATAGAAAAATAATACCAAAATAATATTCACCAGAATAGCCGAAGCTGACATCAGAAAAACGATTTTCCAACCGTAAGCATGGCGCAATTTTGAGGAAAAAATAGGACCTACAAATCCCCCAATATTTACAATCATGTAAAAAAGACCAAAACCAAGCGAAGAAGTGGTTTCATCGGTTGTTTTGGCCACTGTGCCGGAGACAATAGGTTTAAACATGGCTGCACCCATCGCAACCCACAAGAAGGCAAAATATACTGATCCATAAGTCGTAAATTGTCCCATCATATAATAGCCGGAACTTAGAATGATGAAAGCAACAACCAGGGTACGTTTAAATCCGAATTTGTCGGACAAAGCACCGGTAAATAACGGTAGAAAGTATAAAATGGCGGTTACGGTTCCCATAATGTTTCCTTTTTGGATTTGGGTGAATCCGAGGGCACCGGTGTCGGTAGATTTGGTTAAATATAATGCCAATACAGCAAATAAGCCATACCAAGCCCACCTTTCAAAGAGTTCCAGTATGTTGGCAACCCAAAAAGTACTGGGAAATTTTTTTATTGTTTCTACGAATCTATTCATTTTATTATGATTTTATGTTTTGGTGAAAAGTATATATTAATTTATCAAAGTTAATTTCAATAACATATGTTCTATATCATCTCCTTTAGTTTGGTCGGAAATACAAGTACGGCCTAACCTTATTTACAGTTGAATCAGAAATACCATCAATTAAACCAAGTTGTGAAATAGATGAAAATGAGCCAACTTTTTTGCGAGTAGTAAGTGTTAGCTTTGTTGTGTTGTAATCAAAATACGGATGTCTTAGTAAGTTCTTAAAATCAATATTGTTAATGTCAATTTTTTTTATCAAAGTTGTGTCAATATTAATGTATTTTTCAATAATGTTAAATATGCTATCATCCAATCCGTAAACCTCTTTAAGCTGGTTTTTATTATAATATCCGCCAAGCACATTTCCATAAGAAACTATCCGCTTTGCAAGCCATGTTGTTATACCTAACGATGATATAAACTCCGGTGCTTGTGCTGAATTAACCTCAACGGATTTGTATGTAATTTTAACGGTTCTCTTTTTTTTAACAACTCTTCCATTATCTGATTTATATGATGATGGTATAACTATAAAAGGCTCAATAATTTCATATTCTACATCAGAAATTGAGTACATTTTTTTCACATCCTCTTTTCTGTTAAACTTACCTCCTTTAGCTTCATAGTTTTTTATATTACGAATCTGCTTCTTGGTAAATCCCATCTTTTTCCATATTTCAGAAGGAAGTTTATTTGGATTAAATTTAAAAGGCTTGATTTTTTGCATGGCAAGAGCCATATCAATATCTCCAGAATTTTGCATAAAGGCAATGTGTGCTGAATCAGCCAATGGTTTTTGTTCACTAATAAACAACTCAATAGAATCGCTGTATTTAATAAGGTTACCCTTTGACTTTGACTCAACAAAATAAGGCAGTAACATGTTAATAATTACAACAATAAATATTAAAACAACAAGTAAAATAATACCTCGTTGTTCACTTTTGTTTAAACGGAAAAACTTCTTGATCTGTGTGTTAAGCTTTACAGACATTATTTGTACCTCTTGATTTCGCCGGCTTTAAGTTTGTCCCAGTAATCAAATAAATCATGGCGCACTTCGGGTAACATTATTAAAAGTCCAATAATATTTGGGAATGCCATGGCAAGAATCATCATATCTGAAAATGCAATAACCGAGCCCAAATTTGATGCCGCTCCTATAACAATAAAGATAAGGAATATTGTAAAATAAGTATATTTAAGTACTTTTCTATTACCAAATACTTTTTCAAATAAATTACCAAATAAGTAATCGAAGCCTTTAAGTCCGTAATATGACCATGATATCATTGTTGAAAAGGCAAAAAGAAAGATTGCAACTAACAGCACATACGGAAACCATGAAAATACTTTTGAAAATGCTAAAGAGGTAAGTTGTGCGCCTTCGTAGCCCATAGGATTTTCGTAAGTTCCTGTGTAGATAAGTACTAAAGCTGTCATTGTACAAATAACAACGGTATCGATAAAAGGCTCAAGCAGAGAAACAAATCCTTCGGTAACCGGAGTATTAGTTTTAACGGCTGAGTGGGCAATAGCCGCTGATCCAACACCGGCTTCATTAGAGAAGGCTGCCCTTTGAAATCCTACAATTAACACGCCGATGAGTCCACCTTTCATTGCATCGGCACCAAATGCTCCATCAAAAATAAGTTTAAACGCAGTACCGGTATTTTCAATATTCATAAATATTATTACCAAAGCCGCAAGCACATAAACAGCTGCCATAAATGGAACGATCTTATCTGTTACTTTGGCAATACTTTTAATTCCGCCAATAATCACAATTCCTACTAAAAAGGCAAGTATTACACCAAACCACATTCCATTATTTTCGATACTCGGCACCAAAAAAGTTAATTGGGAAAATGCCTGATTAGCCTGAAACATATTTCCACCGCCAAGAGAACCACCTATAACCAAAATTGCAAAAATTACTGAAAGGATAATTCCTAACCATTTCATGTTTTTTTTCTTAAGACCATCCCGTAAATAGTACATAGGACCACCGGAGACAATTCCATTTTTATCAATCTTTCGATATTTAACCCCCAAAGTACACTCCACAAACTTTGATGACATCCCCAATAATCCGGCAACAATCATCCAAAAGGTTGCTCCGGGACCACCAATTGATATTGCAATGGCAACACCTGCTATATTACCCAGCCCTACCGTTGCCGAGAGAGCCGTTGTAAGTGCCTGAAAATGCGAGACTTCTCCCTTGTTATTCGAGCTGTCATAAATCCCTCTTACAAGTTGTACAGCATGTTTAAACCCCCTAATATTAATGAACCTTAACAGAAGTGTAAATGTAACAGCACCAAAAATAAGCCATAGTACAACAAGTGGTATCTTTGATTTTTTTTCAGTACCGTCGCTGTTTAAAACCGGGTTGCCTTGCTCATCATAAATAGTTGGAGCTCCTACACCCATTGCCTTAAATGGATCCCAAAACAAAACTACCTCAAGTGAAGCTACAATGGGAGTAAATGCTTTATCAATTTTCTGACTTAATGTGAGATCCGTTTTCGGAATTACAGATTCTGTTGCAACATCGGTATTGTCTGTAAACAACGTATCTCCACGCATATCGTTGTTTGATGCGTAAATAAATGAAAAAGATGCAAAAACTAAAAATACAATTTGGACTATTTTTTTCATCATGAAACTAGCTATTAAAAACTCTATTTTTGGAAATTGTTGCAATTATACTGCTTTTATTGCAAAGTTGAAACATTAATATATTATTTACTGTACTTTTACATTGATAAATT
>CAZGWS010000180.1:0-6369 GCA_964528805.1 uncultured Lentimicrobiaceae bacterium
CCCGTTGCTGGGGATGTTATGGCGTCGCGCTGGGTTTGGGTCATGCGGGGAATCAGCACCCCTTTGGCAGTTGAACTTACATCGAGCATGGAACTGCTGTTGGCAGCACTGCCCGAAGTATTTACGGCTACTTGACTATAAACAACCGTTATGTTTATCAAACTTACAAAAATAAAAAGATAAAGTTTTTTCATGGTATATAAGTATTATATTATTTTAGTTTTTATGCCCTCTACCCTAACTCCCAGCCTTGCAGCGAGGGAGTTAGGGAAACCAAATTTCCTACCTTTTGATACATTCATTTATTAATGCGTGAGGGCTTATTTGATTCTAATATATTTTGTGTTGTCCATTTAATCGACTCATATATTTCTGGATTAAATGGAGTGTCAGTATTGTTTTCCTGCTTTTGTTCTAATATTATTAATGTCTTTTTTGCAAGATTTAAAAGTTTATTAGTTTTTGGATTTATACTTTCGAAATTATTAAGAGCCCTTGCTAAGCTCCTTGACGGATATAGTACCGAATCCGGCTTTTCACACAAAAAGTAGAGTTTGAATAATATCAAATTTAAAACTCCCTGATGTAAATAACTGAGTTCATCTTGCTTCATCCAATTAAAATTCTTAAGATAGCGTCGGTAATCTATAGTTAATACATTATTAAAGTACCATTCGTCAACTACATATTTATTTTGCCGTAAATAATTATAAAATAAATCAATATCATAAATTACTTCACTAATCTCCTTTCGCTTAATTTTAAAGATATTATTAATAACCCGATGAAACATAGAATAATTTTTCAGCAAATCTATAACCTAATAATAACCTATAAAAGAGAGTTATGCCTAATTTCAATACGCAATCAGCTGATTTTTTTTAGGTATATTACCTACAAGAAATAAGTGTTATACAAATTTACTATTCGCTGTTAGCGATAAAAAATGTAAATTTGCGGTTAAAATAAATTAGCATGATTAAAAATCGAACAGCTACATACTACACATTTATTTTATTGAGTTTAGTATTATTTTCTTGTAAAAAAGATGTTAACCAACCTGAAATTGACAAAGGGCTAATTGAAGCCTATGTTTACAAACATCAACTTGATGGCACGTTTACATCAAGTGGTTTATATTATGTTATTGTTGAACCGGGATCGACATTACACCCAACACTTAATTCGTCAGTTACATGTTCATATAAAGGATATTCGCTTGACGGTGTGGTATTTGACAAAGGAGATTTTATTACTTTTGATCTTAACAAAGTAATTTTAGGTTGGCAGGAAGGAATACAATTAATAGGTGAAGGTGGTAAAATAAAGCTTATTATTCCTTCGGGGTTAGCTTATGGTAGTGGTGGCTCGGGTAGTATTACTCCAAACGAAGTTATTGCATTTGATGTGACCCTTAACTATTTCTCAAATTAAGAAATGATGGCACAGCACTTGTTTATATTAGAAAAAATACGAAAATTTTGCGTATATCAGGAACGCTCAATTTTTGATGTGAAAATGAAATTACAAAGTTGGAAAATAGATGAGTCAATTATCTCTGAAATAATCCTCCAGCTTAAAAAAGAAGACTTTATTGACGAAGAGAGATTTGCCATCGCTTATGCAAATGGTAAATTAAGAAATAATCGCTGGGGAAAAAATAAAATTTATTACGCACTACAACAAAAGCAAGTGCCTGATTTAACCATACAAATTGCATTAAATTCTATTGACGAAGATGAGTACATAAAAATATTAAAAGCCGTAATAGCATCAAAAAATATTAACGACGAAAATCAATTCAGGTGTAATCAGAAATTAGTTAAATATGCAATGCAAAAAGGATTCCAACCTGAATTGATTTGGAAGATAATTAAGGATAAACATTAATCATTGTTGACAGTCGAATTATTCACAATAATAAATAGTTAATAAAATATGTTTTCAACAGAAGGACGGAAAAAAATAAAAAGCAGACTCAATGCTTTAAGGGGGTATCTTTGACGTTGACCGGAAAAAAATGGAGATTGAAGAAGAAGAGGAGAAAACACAATCGCCAACTTTTTGGGATAACCCAAAAGCGGCAGAGCAACATTTAAAAAAAATTAAAGAAAAAAAATACTGGGTTGGCTTGTATAACAAGGCTAACGAAGGTGTTGAAGAGCTATCAGTAATAGAGGAGTTTTTCGAACTTCAAGAGGCAACACGTGAAGAACTTGATATACAATTTGATGCAACCGAAAAAATTATTACTGAGGTTGAGTTTCTACAGATGCTTAGCAATAAAGAAGATGCATTTGACGCAATACTAAAAATTAACCCGGGTGCAGGCGGAACAGAAAGTCAGGACTGGGCAGAAATGCTGATGCGTATGTACATAAGATACGGCGAGCGACACAATTATAAAGTTAAAGAAATTGACTACCAAGCCGGCGACGGTGCAGGGATTAAATCTGTATCATTACAGTTTTCAGGCGATTTTGCTTTTGGATATTTAAAAGGTGAAAACGGAGTTCATAGATTGGTACGTTTATCTCCTTTCGATTCAGCAAACCGGCGACATACGTCATTTGCATCGGTTTATGTGTATCCGGTGGTTGACAACTCAATTGAAATTAATATAAACCCTGCAGATGTTAGCTGGGACACTTTTCGCTCAGGCGGCCCCGGAGGACAAAACGTAAATAAAGTAGAAACAGCTGTTCGGCTTCATCATAAACCATCAGGACTTGTTATTGAATGTCAGGAAACACGATCGCAACTTCAAAATCGCGAAAAAGCTATGCAGTTGTTACGCTCACAGCTTTATGAAATTGAACTGCGAAAGAAAAATGACGCTATAGCACAAATTGAGGGAAACAAAAAGAAAATTGAATGGGGTTCGCAAATCCGTTCATATGTTATGCATCCGTATAAACTTGTTAAAGATGTACGCACTAACTACGAAACATCAAACGTTCAAGGGGTTATGGATGGTAACTTAGATGCCTTTATCAAAGCATACCTTCTCGAATTCAGCAATAACAGCTAAGATCTTAAAATGAACTGCTGTATCGTTAAGATTATATATCTTAAACATGTACCAAACTAATTAATAAGGCTAAACTCCTATAATCTAACATGAATACCATCGCAGAAAGCACCTTTTTTTGAATGCTTACACCCACAAAAGGCTACCTTTCTTGCCTCAATAATTTCTACTTTCTGTGGAGCAAATGCTGATCCTTTGTGCTTACCGTCGCAATAAGGTTGTTTGCTGCTTTTTCCACAAGTGCAATAGTAATAAGTACCCGGTTCTACATCTAATACATAAGGTTTTTTTTGAACAATTACTGGTTTTTCCATAGTTTAAATTTCATCTGTTAATTTAACATCAATTACATAGCCACTGCAAGAAAACTCATCATTTTCAAGGCTTTGATAAGAAAGCGTCAAAGACTACATAGCTGATTTTCAAAATTAATTTGGCTAAATAATTTCTTCTATACTTGTGCGGGCGTAATGGCCATACCATCTAAATCTTTGTCAATGTGAAACATTCCTGCTTTATCAGAACCAACAAGTTTAATTTTATCAAGTATTGTACTAAATAAATTTTCCTCTTCAAGTTGTTCAGTAATATACCATTGCAAGAAGTTCATGGTTGTATAGTCTTTTTCTACAATAGTAACTTCGTAAAGAGAATTAATAGATTTTGTAATAAATTTTTCGTGCTCCATAACCTTTTCAAATACATCTAATAACGAGCCAAAATCGTCATCAGGCTTATCTATTACCACCAATTTAGCACTACTGCCGCGATCATTTATGTAATGAACAAATTTAAGCATATGAATACGTTCTTCTTCTGCATGTGCAAATAAAAATTTTGCCGCCCCGGGATATCCGTTTTGTTGACACCATATTGCCATGGCAAGATATAAACGCGATGAATATTCTTCTTTTTCTATCTGCTCGTTTACAGTAGATAATACTTTTAAATTTATCATAATCTTGTCGTTTGATTGTTATAATTATTGTTGCAAATATAGATATAATTGACGATATAACAATGATACATGATTAGGTTGCTAACCAAAAATTAGTACTCATTATTACGGGTATCAATAAAATTATTATTCAAATGCAAATCACTTACTTGTATTTCTCCCAATTTCATAGTTTTGCAAAAAATAAATAAATGATAAATAAAAATAACAAAATCCAGATATATCTGCCAATTGCTTTTGCCGTTGTGCTTATTTTCGGTATTTGGGTGGGGTCTGTTGCGGTTAAAAATAATAGTCTGTCAAGCTCTGCTATGCCAACAAGCAGTAATACAACGCATAAACTTGACGACATTCTTGATTATGTTGCAAAAAATTATGTTGATACCATTAATGTTACCGAACTTCAAACTGCAGCAATTCAGGCAATGCTTAAAAAACTCGATCCCCATTCAATATATATAACCGAGGCGGAGTTTCATGATGTAAACGACCCATTGTTAGGGAGTTTCGAGGGAATTGGTATTTCATTTCGTATTGAAAATGATACCATTATGGTTATTAATCCCATCCCCGGCGGACCATCAGAAAAAGTTGGACTTATGCCAGGCGATCGGATAGTTAAAATTGATGATACTCTTGTTGCCGGTATTGGAATAACAAATAACGATGCCATCCACAAGCTAAAAGGCAAAAAGGGAACTAAAGTAAAGGTTAGCAATTACAGGCATGGAGTTCCAAAACTAATAGACTTCACAATTACCCGTGATGTAATACCAACTTACAGCCTTGATATTGCATATATGGTAAACGACAGCATTGGCTACATTAAACTCAATAAGTTTTCGGCAACAACATACAACGAATTTATAGTTGCCGCCATGAAACTTAAAAAACAAGGGATGAGTAATCTAATACTCGACCTCAGAGGTAACCCTGGAGGATTTTTACAAGCAGCAATAAATATAAGCGACGAATTTTTAAAAGAAGGGAAGTTGATAGTTTATACGAAGGGTAATAATAGGCAAAAAAGAAGTGCCATAGCTACTAATAATGGCGAGTTGGAACAAACAACAGTTGTTGTTCTTGTTGATGAAAACTCAGCTTCTGCAAGTGAAATTGTTGCCGGTGCTATACAGGATAACGACAGAGGTTTAATAATTGGCAGGCGATCATTTGGCAAAGGGCTGGTGCAGGAACAGGTAAGCCTTACAGATGGTTCGGCAATAAGGCTTACTGTTGCGAGATACCATACACCAACGGGGCGTTGCATCCAAAAACCGTATAATAGTAATGACGATTTTGAAAAATACTATGAAGAATCGTACCATAGATATTTTGATGGTGAAATGCAAAATAAAGATAGCATTCACTTTAACGACTCACTAAAATATATTACGCCAAAAGGAAATATTGTGTACGGTGGCGGAGGAATTATGCCGGATATATTTGTGCCTATTATTACCGATTCCATACACTCATACTACAATATGCTTGCAAACAAAGGTCTTATTTTTCAGTTTGCGTTTGACTATACAGATAGCCACCGGACTGAATTAAACAAGTTTAAAAACTTTGAAACATTTAACAAGAATTTTAATATGGACAACAAAATGTTTAACAGCCTTATAGCTTACGCAGATAACAAAGGAATCAAACACGATGATTACAATGTTCAGGTTTCAAAAGATAAAATATCTACACTTTTTAAAGCTTTTGTTGGCAGAAATGTACTCAACGAAAAAGGTTTCTACCCAATTTATCACAAAATTGACACTACTTTTAACAGAGCCGTTTATGAGCTTAGTACCAAAAAAGAATAACTTTCAAAATTTCAAACCATGAACACATTATATCCTTTAAAATTTAAGCCCATTTTTAAAGATAAAATATGGGGCGGTAATAAAATTAAAACCGAGCTTGGAATGGATTACGGAGACCTTTCAAATTGTGGTGAAGTTTGGGTTATTTCCGGCGTTGAAGATAATCAAAGCGTTGTTGAAGATGGTTTCCTTAAAGGTAATAAACTAAACGAACTGGTTGAAGTGTATATGGGCGACCTCATAGGCGAAAAAAACTTTAACCTCTTTGGTAACGAATTCCCTTTGCTAATTAAATTTATAGATGCAAACGATTGGCTTTCTATTCAGGTTCATCCCGATGATGAATTAGCTAAAAAAAGAAATCTCGGACAAGGGAAAACAGAAATGTGGTTTACACTTGATGCCGATGATAACACCCAGCTGATAAGTGGATTTAACCGTGAAGTTGACAAAGAAACTTATCTTAAACATCTTAACAATCACACAATTAAAGAAATACTAAATTTTGAAGATGTAAAAAAAGGAGATGCCTTTTTTATCCCGGCAGGACGAGTTCATGC
>CAZGWS010000181.1:0-6257 GCA_964528805.1 uncultured Lentimicrobiaceae bacterium
ATTATCAAAAAATATTTTATACTTTAAAAAGATAAAAGATTTGAGCCTTCCTAAACCCAATATCGTATTCGCAGTTGACAAAGTTGCAAATGGTTTTGCGATTAATATTTCTACAAACAAACTTGCTAAAAACTTATACTTAAAAGCTGATGATATCGTTGGTACGTATTCTGATAATTATTTCGACTTACTCCCGGGGCAAAGTATAGACGTTAGGTTTTTTACTGATGATAACGTAGCAAAAAACGAGTTTACTAAAAAGTTGAAAATTTTTACTATCAAGGACTCGTATTGATGTATAAACTATTTTGTGCGCTTTTCTTATAAAATAATAATGATAAAACGCACTAAATCAAATGATTATCAGCCTGTTTGCCGCAGATGGAGTTAACCTTATGAATTAATTAGCCTCGTAATCGTTTTTTTACAAATGTATTGTAACTGTAATTTAGTGTTGATAAATATATTATTTTTGTCGATAATATTGGTGTCAATTTCATCGGACTTGATGGATGACTTAATAGGGAAACAGGTGTGATTCCTGTGCAGTTCCCGCTGCTGTAAGCTTAATTATAGCTTTTGAAACCCGGTCACTGATTCTACTTTTTTTAGAATTGGGAAGGCCTCAAAAGTGAGCAAGCCAGAAGACCTGCCTTTGTTGTATTTTAGTCAAAGCTTTCGGGATAAAAGCAGCATGATATTTTTATCATCTAAATTAGCTTCCTGTTAAGTTTTGAGATTTAAACGATTTTTTAATCTTAAAACTTTTTTCTATGAAAAAAAATTACTTTTTATTTTTAGTTACTATGTTGTTTGCTTTTAGTATAGCAAACGTAAGCGCTCAGCACATAGTTGTTAATCAGGTTATTGTAGGCTCCGGTGGCGTTTTTGGCGATACCACAAATTTTGTCGAGCTTGCAGCATTTAAACCAAATACCGGTATTACCACCACATTTGGAAGTATTAAAACACAAAGTATTCAAGATGTTGCTATAAGTGGCAATTTTGCTTACGTAGCAGCACAAGATTCCATCGCCAAATTCAATATCAATACTTACGAAAAAGTTGCCGTAACAAGTGCTGTTGGCGTTAACAAATTGCTGGTAGTTGGCAATGTACTTTTTGCTTCATTTCAATATCCTGCTACCGAAAATTATGTGAGAGTATTTTCAACTGCCAACCTAAGTCTTGTTGCAAATGTTAGTGATGTGTCCGATCAGTCTGCCGGACTTTTAGTTGTTGGTAACCTTGTATATGCTGCTGTTCCAGGCGGATATGCCAGCACAATAGGTAAAATTGCAATAATTGATATTACTGATTATTCGTTGGTGAATGAAATTAATTTTAATGAAAAAGGTGTTGGCATTAACGACCTGTTTTATTACGATGGACAAATTATGTCAGTAAATCGAACTCCATGGGGCGATAGCAGTAGCTATATATTGGTAACAAATATGTTAGGTACGCACATCGAGTTTCACCGCATAAATAAAATTATTGGTAATATGGTGGGCGAAAAGGATGGTATGCTTTACGTAGTTATGAATAGTGGTGTTGGAATTATTGATTTAAGTGATTTTACTATTGTTAATTCAGTATTTATTCAGGCTCCCTCTTTAACAATAGCCGGTGTAGCTATGGACACAATTAATTCCAATTTTTATATAGCTACTACCGATTATTTTTCAACCGGTGTTGGAACTATTTATAATTCAGATGGTTCTGAAATTGGTAATTTCAATGCAGGTATTTCTGCTGATGCCATCGCCATCGACTATCGCGATAATACCGGAATCAATGATGCTTTTGCACAAAATTCATTTAAGATTTATCCAAACCCGGCAGTGAATGTGATTGACGTTGAAGCTGTTAATGGACAAGTATTTGATAATATTAAAGTTGTTGATGTGAGTGGCAGAGTGCTTATTGATAAGGCATTAAGCTTATCATCAGGTAATACAAGTGTTAACATAAGTACACTTAAAAGCGGGTTGTATTTCCTTATTTTATCTAATGGTAGTGAGTTTACTTCAGGTACTTTTATTAAGAAATAGCTATTTAGGTTTGCGCAGGGGTTATTGGTACTTTTTGCCTCCGGCTTCCTATTCGTACAGATGGTAATAATTAAACAAAATATAACCTTTCTGCTTTGTGTGGTGCTAATCACTTTTACAAGTGAACTCACTTTTGCGCAATATGCACCACCGGCAGGTCAACCTAATTCTACTGCAATTAATGCTGATAGTAATGTTTTTATTGACTGGGCAAGTAGCTGTATTATTGAAAGAGGCTGGGTTGATATCTCAATGCATGAGTATGGTCTTGTGAGCTATGGTTCTGATACTAATGGTGTTGGTAAAGCTGATAATACTGTTGTAAGTCTTGGCGACGGTGGTACAGCAACATTAAGCTTTAACACGCCCATTGCAGATGGTGATGGTTATGATTTTGCTGTTTTTGAAAATTCATTTATTGATGACTTCCTTGAACTTGCATTTGTTGAAGTTAGCTCAAATGGGTCTGATTATTACCGATTTAAGGCTGTATCTTTAACACAACAAGATACACAGGTTGCTACATTCGGACTTATTGATGCCAAAAAAATTCATAATCTCGCCGGCAAATACAGAGTTTTGGAAGGGACACCTTTCGACTTACACGAGCTTATAAACACTCCTAATCTTGATGTCTCAAACATTGTCTCTGTAAGAGTTGTAGATGTAGTTGGAAGTATCATTGGTGAATATGCAACTTACGACTGTGAAAATAATATTATTAATGAGCCGTGGCCAACACCATTTCCGTCCGGAGGCTTTGATATTGACGCAATTGGTGTTATCAACAACCGTAACAATACATCTGTGAAAGAAATAAATGGAACTGATAATATTATTATTTTCCCCAATCCTGCAAAGGAATCTTTTAACATAGCGTTACATGAAAATGTTGATAAATTAATGATATTTGATATTCACGGAAACCTCGCGGCTCAATTTATTTACCCTGATAATAAACATTTTAATATTGAATTTTTATTAGGTGGCTTTTATATTGTGAAAATATTTTCTCACGATAAACTTATTACGGATAGACTGATAGTAGAATAGATATAAAAGTATCGTTATGCAGATAGCAAACATTATAAAGTTAACATATAACACACGATCATCATAAAACTAACTGTAAAATATTTATTAATAGTAACGCTTATTGCGATAGTTGGTACTCTGCAATGTCAGATTAATAAAGATACGTTGCTACTTGATGAGTTAGAAGTAGTTGGTACTATTAATAATTTAGCTATAAAAGTTACTACAATCGACTCGATTGCGCAAAAAGAATTATCACTTCAGGATATTGGAGAGTTGCTTGCAGCCTACAGCTCTGTTTTTGTAAAATCGTATGGAAGAGGCTCATTGTCAACTGTTTCGGTTAGAGGTGCTGGAGCTTCTCACACTAAAGTATTGTGGGAAGGATTTAATATCAACTCGCCCATGTTGGGGCAAACTGATTTCTCACTACTACCCGGCTCATTTTTTGATGAGATTGAACTTCGTTACGGTGGAAACTCGCTTACTGATGTTGGTGGTGCCATTGGCGGAAGTGTAAGCTTAAAAAGTAGTGATAACTTGCCAGAAAATCATTTTATCATTCATCAGTCAATTGGGAGCTTTAATACATATCTTACATCTGCATCAGCTAACTTTACAAAATCAAAATTTACTTCAACTACAAGATTTATCAGACAGTTGTCGCTGAATAATTTTGGCTATTACAACAATGCCTTTTTGCCTTATGGCAAAAAAATGGTGCAAACTGATGCCGATTTTACAGTTACAGGCTTTACTCAAAAGCTGTTATTTAACATCTCTGATAAACAGAAAATATCTTTCATCTCATGGAATCAGTGGAGCTGCCGTAACATACCTGCTATTATGACAAACATTGAAAGAGGAGGGAACCAGCAGGAACGGAATAATGTTTTCTCGTCGCGAAATGTTATTAGCTGGTCGTTGCATAATAAAATTACGAGATGGGAAGTAAAAGGTGCTTATTTTTATAATAATTTCAATTATTTTCTTAGTACCGAAGATAATCTCGGAGAGCCTGTTTCGCTTATAAATTCAGCTAATACCGTTGAAACATATTCAACATCGTTGGAGGCTTCATCTAATTTTCATGGTAGGATAATTCTTAAGGTACACACAGAAATGCTTTATAATCAGGTTGTAAGCAGTAACTACACTGGAGTAAAAAATCAACATAACTTAATAGGGTACGTTAGTTTAAAAAAGAGCTTTAATGATAGAATTACAATGGAGGGTTTAGTGCGGTCGGAGATATCAGACGCTGTGTTGTTGCCTTTAATGCCCATGCTGAGTGTTGTTTATAAGCCATTTTCAAATACTAATATAAACATTAGAGCTAATGTCTCACGAAATTATAATCTGCCATCGTTGAACGATTTGTACTGGTATCCGGGTGGGAATAGTGCCCTGAAGCCCGAAGAAAGCTTGCAGACAGAAGTGGGACTCAATTTTGTGGGCAAACTTTCACCTTCATTTAGCATCGACATTAGTAGCAGTACTTATGCCTCGTCAATAAGTAACTGGATTATTTGGTTGCCAAGCGATTACAGATACTGGAGTCCGCAGAATATTGCAAGCGTTTATGCTCGCGGAGCAGAACTGTCATTTCATTTAATTGGCAGTTACCGTAATTTATTAATTAAGTTTTTTGGCGAATATACATATACTCGAACTACAAATAACAGCAGGGGTGCTAATGACGATGGAATATCGAACATACAACTGGCTTATGTGCCATTACATACGTCAAACGGATATGTAAATATCAGTTACAGTGAGTATTATGCTAACTGGAGTGTATCGTTTACAAGTTTGCGAAATACTTCATTAAATAATAGTACAGATTACTCATTTACATTACCGGCTTATACACTTAATAACATTTCTGTTGGGCGAAAGTTTACCTTTAAAAACACCCAACTTAATCTTAAAGCAAAAGTGTATAATATTTTTAACGTTGATTATCAGGCTGTTTTGTGGCGAGCTATGCCCGGAAGAAATTTTGAATTTTCATTGAGTTTTAGTATATGATAAAAAAAATTAGTCTATTAGTATTGTCAGCTTTTATGTTAATTGCATGTGTCCATAAACAGGATATAGTACCTGATGAAGTTATCATTAAAAAAGGTGGAGTGTTTATTGCAAACGAGGGTAATTTCTCGGCTGCAAACTCGTCATTATCATATTATTATCCACCAACATCTGTAGTTACAAACAATGTATTTTATAAGGTAAACAATGTACCTCTTGGCGATGTTGCGCAAAGCATTACCATAAATAATAATATGGTATTTGTTGTTATCAATAATTCAGGAATTATTTATGGTGTAAATTGCAAAACAATGAAATTTGTTGGTAAAATTACAGGGCTGTCGTCGCCACGCGAGATGATGTTTATAAATGATAGTAAAGCATATGTGAGCGATTTATACAGTACTGCTATCACCATCGTTAATCCAAACAATTTTAAAATAACCGGCAAAATTGACTTGGGACGCAGTAGCGATTGTATGGTGCGTTTTGGAGATAAAGTTATGGTCGCCAACTGGTCAGGATATAATCAGACAAGCGTTAATAATAAAATAATGGTGATAAACACACAAGCGGATATCCTTGTTGATTCGTTAGTAGTAGGAATTGAACCTAACAGCATGATTGTTGATAAGGATGGTGCATTGTGGGTACTTTGCAGCGGTGGGTATATGAATAACGAAAAGGCGTCACTTTGGAAAATAAATGCCGTTAATATGAAAATTATTAGGCAGTTTACTTTTGAAAATATACTTCAAAGTCCCGATAACTTATGTATTAATAGTTCAGGCGACTCCCTGTTTTTCATTAATAATGGAGTTTATAACATGTCAGTATATGATTTGCAACTACCGGATGTTGAAATAGTTAAAGCCGATGGCAGTAACTTTTACTCTCTCGGAATTGATCCTGAGACAAGTGAGATTTATGTTTCAGATGCCAAAGACTACACCCAAAACGGAGTAATTTATCGCTATGCAAGAAATGGTAAGTTTATTTCGTCATTTGAGGTCGGAATAATACCCGGATGCTTTACCTTTAACCCTAAATCCGCAAGTATGTTTGCAACGAAAAGCAAAAGAGTTCGTCAGGAATAGTAATACGAAGAAAAAATGCAGCACAAGCATAGCAATAGTT
>CAZGWS010000182.1:0-4625 GCA_964528805.1 uncultured Lentimicrobiaceae bacterium
GCCTTTCCGCCTAAAATACGGTATATATCAGACTTTCTCAGCAGACCCTATGTAAAAGTTTTGGAGGGGAAATTGATAATTCTTTAAGGCATTAGCAACTTATATATTAACCCAACTTGTAAATAGCCAACTTTCAAATACTGATATACAGGAATAACCACTTTTGGTTTTTACAAGTTGAGCTAAGCTACGACAACCACCATATTCTAATCGTTAGCTATCGTATTATTAACGAAAATCCGAGTTCACAAACCTATCGCAACAAACTAATAAATATTGTGTAAATAGAAATGGCAGAGCAGTAAAAATTAAATAAACACGTTGGAATTGTGCATTATGTCGAAGTTGTATTTTATGCTTTTTACGATACTCCAAAATTGTTTATATAGAGTCAGTTAGTTGCTGATGAATAATTAAATATATCTACTTCAGCTAATAAACCGAATGTAGGAAAAGTATAAGGACATATGTTACAATATGTTAAATATAAGTTAATAGTTTGTTTTTTTAAATCAATAACCTTAAAAATTATAATTTGCACTTTCTATGTTGTAGTCACACAAATAATTATAAATTTACAAAAACTTCATGATGAAAAATCTCACTTTATTACTCATTTTATTTATCTCGTCAATTGTTACGCCAAGTATATTCGCTCAAAGTGGAAAAGCCACTAAAGCAAGTACTTATGGCAAAATGGAAAAGCCAATTATCGTTCCTAGTATTGCTCAGCAAGTAAAGGATGGCACGTTTATAGCGGCAGATGCTAACGCCAAACCAAGGGAAGGTCATATAAAAAGGAGAGGCGCAAATAAAAATATACCGGGCAAAGGATTCCCAAAGGGTAACGATCCTTTAGTTCAAAATCAGAAATCGGCATTGTTATATCCCGGCAAAGATCCATCGTTAGTTTTTGATGCAAATGTTTCAAATTACACACCGTCAGATCCAACTGGAGCAGTAGGTCCAAACCATTTTGTAGGTGCTTGGAATACAGGGTTCAGAATATTTGATAAAGATGGCAATCCGCTTACAGATGCTGCATCGCTTTCAACACTATTCCCCGGTAATGCAATCGGTGATCCGATAGTATTTTATGATGCGGAAGCTGATCGTTTTGTGATAACTGAATTTGACGATAATCCTAACGGTTTTAACGTTGCTGTTTGTCAGGGGTCCGACCCCGTAAATGACGGTTGGTACATATACACCACAGGTTTTGAAACAGGAACATTTCCTGATTACACTAAGTTTTCAGTATGGTCCGACGGATATTATGTAACTGCTAACATAAATGCCTCCGACAGAGTATTTGCTATTGAGCGTACTGAGATGCTTCAGGGAAATGTTGCACAATTTGTTGGTTTTCCATTAACAGGAATAACAACCTCGGGGTTCTATAGTCCGCAATTTTTTAATGTTACTGATGATAATCTACCACCGGCAGGAAACGCCTCTGTTGTTTATATGCAAGATGATGCGTGGAGTGGCATTTCTACAGACCATTTGAAAATATGGACTGTAAATGTTGATTGGACAGATGTTGCTAACTCTACAATATCATCACCACAGGAAATTATAACAACACCATTTATATCAGTATTTGATGGTGGCTCATTCTCAAATATTCCACAGCCATCTGGTCCTGATCAGGATGCACTTCAAGCAACAATTATGAATCAGGCTCAATATCGTCGCTTTCCCGACCATAATTCTGCAATATTTAACTTTGTTGTGAATACAGACGGCTCGGGTGGTAAGTTGGCAGGTATTCGTTGGTTTGAACTTAGACAAGATACTGATGGTGACCCATGGACAATTTACCAAGAGGGCACTTACATTTCTCCCAACGATAATAAAAATGCCTTTTCGGGATCAATGGTGATGGACGGTCAAGGTAACATAGGAATGGGCTATACAACATGTAATGAAACTAATAAAATTGCGATAAATTATACAGGCAGGTATGCGGCTGACCCCTTAGGGCAGATGACAATTGCCGAAAGCTTAATTGCTCAAAGTACATCAAATAATCCATCAAACCGATTGGCTGACTATGTTCAGCTTTCCGTTGATCCCGTTAACAATAAAACATTTTGGCATATTGCAGAGTATTTTGTAAATAACCAAAGAACTGATGTTGTTGGCGTGTTTCAGATAGCATCAGATTTTATTAACGATGTAGGTATAACCAGCATAGATGAGCCACATAGCGGCGAATTATCAGATAGCGAGTTAGTTACAGTTACAGTATTTAACTATGGCTCCGACGAACAATCAAATATTCCCATTAGTTATGCTATTGACGGAGATATACCGGTTAACGAAGTATTTCCCGGTCCTATAGCAACTGGTGTTTCTATGCAATATACTTTTGCAACAACCGCTAATTTAGGTACTGTAGGCGAAACATACCTGATTACTGCTTATACAGATCTGGATACTGATGAAGACCATAATAATGATACTATTTCTAAAAGTGTTACTTATTTATTTCCAAATGATATTGGCGTAACATCTATCACATCACCGGTTTCAGGTTTTGGACTAACAGCAAATGAAGCTATTACAGTTACGCTTGATAACTTTGGAACTGCTACTCAAACTAACTTCGACGCTTCATACAATCTTGATGGAAACGTTGTTACAGAACAAGTTGCCGGTCCACTTTCTATGGACTCCACTATCTCATATACTTTTGCACAAACGGGCGATCTCTCAGCACTTGGCATATATAACTTAAGTTCATACACCTCGCTCCCCGGTGATGCAGACCTTAGTAACGATACTACAACTGTGGAAGTCGTTAACACCATGTGCCAGCCATCTGCCAACTGTTCGGAAGGCGATGGATTCTATCTATTCCAGTTGGGAACTATTGATAACGGTAGTGCATGCTCACCTGATGGTTATGGCGATTATACTGACTTATCTACTGAATTGGGAAATAACACCTCTAACGATTTAACGGTTACCACTCATTATGGCGACCAGAACGTAAAAGTGTGGATTGACTTTAACGACAATTTTGTTTTTGAAAACGATGAAGTTGTTGTTGCTAATACAGTTATTGCTCCAGGTCAGGGTGGTGGTAGTTTTACTGAGACTCTGGAACTAATTATTCCTGATGGAGTTAATTTAGGTCAACACATATTAAGAGCAAGATCGAACTGGAATGAAACTGTTCCTGAAGATGCATGTCAAGATGTTGATTATGGTGAAACGGAAGATTATATGACTGATGTTGTATTATTTATTGGAATTGAAGAGTCTCCATTGTATAGTGCTGATATGATTGTGAAATCTCTTGGCGGCAACAAATTTGAAATATCATTACAATCTAATAAACTAACAGAACCATTAATAATAAATCTGCATAATATTTTGGGTCAGAAGTTAATTGAGAACAGAGTTGAAAATATAAATGGGAAATATATTTACGATCTTGATTTATCGTACGCAAAACCAGGGGCTTACATAGTTAGGTTGGGCTCATCACAATATGGTAAGGTAAAGCGAATTATCGTTAAGTAACCGTTTTTGTTTTCATTTCTAAATGTTAATACCAAAGCACTATTTCCGTTATGCGGAGGTAGTGCTTATTATCTATCCACAATTATTTTATTTGCATACACTTTATTTCCAATTGTCGTAATAACAAAATAAACTCCATTGTCAACATTAGGAAGCGAAAAGGTAATAGATTTATTAGCAGTAGTGAACAACTTACTTTTAATTTTAAATCCTACAACGTCATACAGGCTGACGTTTACAACTTCAGATGTTTTTGCTAAATTAATTACTATCTCACTTTTTGCCGGGTTTGGATATATATCCAACTTATTGTTAATATTCTTGGCAATATTATCATACATTACATCAGCACTTCCATTAAAATATTCAAGTCCTCCTGAGTAATTGCCTGCTATCATCTCTAATTTTCCACCTGAGTACAAATCGCAAATTACAGCACTTGTACGCAATCCCCTGTCGAAGTTAATATTTGCTGTATCTAGTAATAAATTAAGATGATTTGATTTAGTAAATTTCCCATTAATATTATCATCAATATTAGTAAAATAATAAACCATCCCCTGCTCCGATCCTACTGTTAATCCGGTGTGTTGGTCTTTATCAATAAAAAAAGATGGAACGCTATAGCCAAAATTAGATACTGTTGGATCTGTTATATTAATCTTTCCAAGACTGTCTGTAACAAAAATAAAATTTGGATTACCTAAATCTCCAACATTTTTATAATAAACTATGTTACCTGACTTTTCACCAATAATTAAATCATTCACACCATTTTTATTTAAATCAAAAAGCTGTGGTGTACTAAATTCACCAACATCAATATCCAAATAATTTTGAGTAATAATATTAAATGTATTTTCTGATGTATTATATCTTACGTATATGATTTTTCCGTCGCTATCGCCCACGAGTAAATCGGCATGGCCATCACCATTAATATCACCAAACGTAGGTACAAGTCCGGTACTATGCAAGCTACTCAAGCCGGCAAAATCATTATCATGAAGTACAAACACAGGGTTTTGGGAGGTGCCAACATTTTTGTAATAGGCAATTTGCGATTCATAAACTGAATACAAAAAATAATT
>CAZGWS010000182.1:4725-6242 GCA_964528805.1 uncultured Lentimicrobiaceae bacterium
GGCATTGAAAAAAGATTGACATTGTTTGTAGCTTGAGGAAATAGTGTATCAGCGTACGAAATATTTGCATCCTCGTCGCTGCCAGTATTATATAACGCAAATATTCCTGGAAAATCAACATCACCAAGCAGCAAGTCAATAGCTCCGTTATTATCCAAATCGTGGAGTAAGAAAGTTGATCCGGTATGCCTGGTTTTGCGTAAACTGTTAGCCGTAGCTTTATATGTTCCGGGCATACAAGTATCCAGATAAATTGTATTTGACTCATCACTCTCGGCAACATGACCCCAGCAATAAGTAGTGTGTTCATAGTCAAGCGAGTCAGGAATCCCATATTTTTCCATTGACATATTTTTATGCATACCTATAAATGAGCCAAGTACGCCAAACGTTAATATATCCAAATCGCCGTCGTTATCAACATCAGCAATACCGGGATAATCTGCACTTGTTACAAATAAATTAACATAGCCTCCCGGCAGCAAAGTTTT
The DNA here is from genome assembly GCA_964528805.1 of uncultured Lentimicrobiaceae bacterium. Taxonomy (GTDB): domain Bacteria; phylum Bacteroidota; class Bacteroidia; order Bacteroidales; family F082. The sequence continues at coordinate 5,217 of CAZGWS010000182.1, forward strand.
AAGATAAGGATAAACAACAAGCTCAAACTTCAAAACATCATCCGAGACATTTTTGTAAACCATCATGCTGCCATATCCGGGAGAATAAGTGAATATGTCGTTTTTTCCATCCATATTATAATCGGTAAAAATAACCCACTCATAAAAATTAGGGAGCAAGGCAGCATACTGTGGAGCATATGTATAATTAATTTCATCAGCAATACCATTATTAATAAAACACATTTTTCTATTTCCTCTTCTGTCAAATACGAGCAAATCTTTTCTGCCATCCATATTTAGGTCAACGTTACAAAACTGCACAGCATCAATGCCACCGGCCCAAGGAAACAATAAGGGTTCATTATTATGTTCATTTTTGGCATATTCAAATACATTCTGCGAGAGCAAATTACTATTGCAGATTATTAATAGTAAAATAATACGCAGTATGTTACTTAGTGAAATAGTCATAAATATTTAGAAAATTTATTCAATCTTATTGCAAAGTTAGTAATTATAAAAACATAAAACATAAGCGGAAGATTATCTTTCAAATACTTAAACTTTTTGTTAGTTAAAGTAATAGGCTTACTTTTGTAAAAAAGAAATATAAGTAATACTATAATGGCAAAAATACTTGTTGTTGATGACGAAAGTAGCATTAGGAGCATACTAAAAGAAATATTGGAGTTCGAGAAACACGATGTTGATTTAGCTGCAAATGGTAAAGATGCTCTTAACTTATCTAAAGATGTTAATTATGACGTCATCCTTTTAGATATAAAAATGCCCGAAATGGATGGTATGGAAGTACTTGATGAGCTGATGAAATTTAGTGATGTGCCGATTATTATGATTTCGGGGCACGGAACTATTGAAACAGCTGTTAGCGCAATAAAGAAAGGTGCTTATGATTTTATTGTAAAACCTCCCGATTTAAACCGACTGTTAATTTCTGTTAGGAATGCCGTTGACAAAAACGAACTTGTTTTTCAGACAAAAAAACTTAAAAAAGAGGTTAATAAAAAATATAAAATAATTGGC
>CAZGWS010000183.1:0-6239 GCA_964528805.1 uncultured Lentimicrobiaceae bacterium
GGGCTACAACACTTGAATTTACAATTCTCTCGGCTATTATTTTTATACAATGTTACCTGCTGGGCTTTCTTCATTTCTGTCACTTCATTTTCAATTTAGTAGTGTTCTGATTTTGTTTTTTTTGGGCAGCAATAAGCATTAGCAAACAGACAAGCTTTTTTGCAATTTTTGGTTTTAGCGTTGGATCGTGTGAATTGCAAAAGTGCTTGGCTGTGTGGGTTGACTAACGGACTACAAATTTCCCCCTACCGGATATGTTACCTTTGTAACTTGCTATTGCCGTGTATAAACCGCTTTTCCAGACTGAAACATTAATTCGTATTGTTGATGTATTTGAAGGTACTTTTGTTTCTTCCACCTTACGCCCATATAAATCGTAAATACATAAAGTATGGCTTTCACTTTCATTTTCTTTTGGGATAAATATGTTTACCATATTACTTGTAGGGTTGGGGTATATTTTTAATTCATCTGTTTTGCGTATGGCAGTTTGTTCTACTACACCCGTCCAACAGTCATCCCAGCTCACGCAACCCATGCTATCAACTTTTATTACCCACACATCCTGATTGCCTGTGTCGGGTGGATAGGGTGTAACATCGCCAACGGCAACATAACCGCCATCGGTTGTTGGGGCTACGCCATAAAGAAAGTTTCCACTATAAAGATTAGTTAGTTTCCTGTATTCACTAAACCATAATGAATCACCGTCTTGAGTAAAACAGGACATATAACCATTATAACCTTCTTCAGGGTACAATGTACTTAACAGACTTCCTGCAACAATAATTTTACCATTTTGATTTTGGCTAATACTTTGTATCAGTCTATGCTTCATTTTTGATTTTCCATACTTTTCATCCCAAATAACTTTGCCTTCCAAATCTATCTTTATTAATGCATCGCGGTTATAGCTGTCAGACGAAGGATAAGAAACACTGTCAGAATAGCTGTAAGCACCAATAATTGTACTATCGGGTGAATTTTGAAGATACATTGGACCATGTATTTGATCATTCCAGGACACATAATGTCGCCATTGCTCGTTGCCCAAGCTATCAGTTTTTACTATATAAGGGGCTGCTATTTGATATTTCCCAAATGTCCACAAGTAACAGCTTAATGCAAAGCCTCCGTCGGGGGTTTGTATTACATTTATACCGAGATTTAACGGACCATGATAAAAATATTTGCGCCACAACTCGTTGCCAAGGCTGTCGGTTTTAATTAATAAGGCTTTAGCGGTTTCGCCATCAACTATAATATTGCCGGCAATTATTAAATCATTATTAGGCAGAATATCAAAATGCCGAAATAGATAATTAGTGTCATTAGGTAATGATTGATCTCCAATAGTTTTTGTCCAAAGAGTATCCAAGTTATGATCAAACTTATATATTATTCCTACATCATTCACCCAATTACTAGTATATTTACGCCTTGCACCTACTGAATAATAATTATCATTAACTTGTCTAAAGCCTCCCTGGGTGAAACTGTAATTATAACTGTAAGTTTCATCGCCATATATTTTTACTGAGATTTTATTACCTAATGTGTCAATTAATAATAAACCAAGGGTATTAAATGCAATATTTTCCTCTGAGGTAAAAGCACCAGGCAGTAAATAACCGGATTCGACATTTAAAACAACGTTGCAAAAATCCAGACTATTTGCTCCATTTAGACTGCATCTTTCATTAAAATAAGTTTGAGAAAATGAAATTGTGGATAATGCTAGTATTGTAAATAATATTATTAGTTTTTTCATCATATTAAAATATTATACCCACCACAATAACAATAGCCATTGTGGTGGGAAAATTAATTATCTTACAATTATAAATTTGGCGACACCAACTAATTTTCCGTTAGATGCCACATGACAAATATATGTGCCTGTTTCCAGTCCGCGAGTGTCTATAACCGTAAAACCATGATTATTTTCCTGCTCAATTGTTTTACGTATAAAGCCATTGTTGTCGATTACCTTTACAACAGCTTTGTCAGCATCTCCAGCCAATTGATACTCTACAATAACATAATACTTTGCCGGATTGGGATATACTTTAAGTTTGCTGTTTTCAAAAACTTTGTTATTCGGCCTTTGCCTTTTTACAACACTTGTTTTGTTACCTGCGGTGGGTAATAAATATTTCTCTTTGTAAGTAAGTGTATCAACTGTGCGTAATATATTTGAAGCCCACGCACCCGCCAACTCGCTTGAATTTTGATGGATGTTGTACAGGCTGGTCTTTTGAGCAGCACTTAACTGATGTATATTATTGCCGGATTGTGCCAATTGCACCAACAATGTCATATAGGCTTCCAGTTGAACGTGCTCAGTTAAAGCTTCGGCATCTAATTCAAAATTATCGTCAATCGCCTGTAAGGTATCCTGTGCCATCTGTAGTTCCCCTTTAGCAAGGTACTCAAAAGCCAATTGGTATTTTGCCGATGCATAGTCTTGTGTGTTAAGCATTGCTATAATGCTATCGGTAGCATTTACAATTAAAGTATCGGTTTTGTAAGTGGCAATAAGCCTGTTAAGGACATAATTACGCTGTCCGGTGTAGTAAGCCTTCCTTATTTCAAGCGATTCTTTAGCACCTGTTATAATATCATTAGCCTCAATTTGGTCTATTTGGCTGTTTGTAATATCAGTTCGTGCATACACTTCGTCAAGCACTCTGTCTGATTTGGCCGACTGTGGGTTTGCCGTAAGTATTTCGGTAACGATGGCAGCAGGCAGAACATTTTGCTGTTGTACAGATGTAACCATTACAGTATCGCTCAGATATGGTGATTTAGACAAGAGATCGGCTCTCACTTCCATGGTTTGGTCGGGCCATGCAGTTTCAACGATCGTATTAGTAGCATCAGTATTGCCACCATCAACCAACAAACTTAATAAATTACTTACCGAGTCAGCTTTAAAACTATTATCGGCAATCATGCTCTTTAAGTCTTCAATTCCACCGCCACCTATAAAATGAGATGGGCATGCATTGTTTCTAACAAATGGGTCGGAAATATAATTAGGATGAACTTTAACCAAAAACTGTGTTACCGAATCGGGTCGGAGGTCGTAATTATTTTGGTTTGCATGATACCAGTAATTAATTACGTTATGAGTTTCAGTATAAATATCCCAAGCATCAACTGTGGGCTGTCCGTTGCTGATAGGGCTAAAAATATTACCGGCAGGGGCAGTTATTGCTGCTTGGTTAGAACCCTGATCACCTCTAATACCTGAAGTTAGTAATTCGAGACTGTCAGCTGTAACGGCAATATCATATTGAATATTAAAAAACTCATTGCACTTTATCTCAAGACCTTTATCACCAAACAGGTCATTACTACGATTATGATTTTGAGCCAGTATCCCAACATATAAGTCTTCGAATGTATTATTATAAACGGTATTATCATCACTACCGGAGTTGTTAATACATAGACCAACACTTTGCTTATTTGTACCGCCAGGAAATGGTGATGTACCTTGCCCGTCTGAAAAAACATTTTCTTCTACCACAAAGCCTGTTGTATTATCTAAATACACGCCACCATATACTTTGTTAAAGGTTGTATCCACCGCCATTACATTAAAGGTATTAAAAATAATACTTGGTTGCATGAGTGCACTTGTATAAAGTCCTGTAATATTTGCGTCGAAGATACTGCTTTTAACGGCAATTGTGTTCTTTCCACTTGAATTTATTGAGTGGATACCATATTCAAATCTTGTGAACCTGCTAGAGTCAACATCCTGCGGTGAACAGGGTAACGTTTGTGAGTTACAAAATGACCCCACTTCAAAACCTGCATCAACAGACCATATTCCAAAACCACTAAGTGAGTCGTCAATAATATTGCCAAAATTACCATATATTGAATCATTGTCATTAATAAAATCACAACCCATGAACTTAACACCTTCTACATCCCAAAGACTTACCATTCCATAAAATGGTGCATTGTTAATATATTTTTCATTTACTGTAAAATTACAATTAATAAACCTACTTAAATTTGGTGCAGGATCAAATGATGCAGGATAATAATTATGATAGCTTATAAATTCAACAGATCTCCAGTTATTTACAAAGTTTGTATTTTTAGCTGTTACATAGCCGCCGGTACTGTTAAAGTCATCGTGTTTCCAAAGTCTGATTGCATTTTGTGCATTTTTAATTGTTACATTGTTAAGTACTAATCTGCCTTGTAAAATACTATTGTTAGCATCATGATATTGGCTTGCATTTACATTCCCCCAAACCTCAATACCATCCCACATGTTTTGGCAGGTTGTTGTAAGTATTGCATTATTAATTGAAAGAATAGACAAGGTATCAATAAATACCGAACCACCAACATTAAAAAAGCAATTTGCATTTATTGTTAGTTTGCCATTTGGTTCAATATATAATGTATCAATAAAGTGGGGATTATTCCAAGTTAGATCTTCACCTGCGTGTATTGTGTAGTTTTGAAACCTATAGGATTCGTAAGCAAGTTTAACGGCTTTGTAAGCATTCAGCCTGCCGGAACCTATTTCTCCGGGATAATTAGCAGCATCAACTATGGGGTCAACTGTACTGGTGAGTATGGTTTGAACATCTTCCGGAGTAAGGCAGGGGTTTATTGATTTAACAAGTGCGGCAACACCGGCAGTAATTGGAGCAGAGAAAGAAGTGCCCGACCACCAACCTGGATATAAATTCCAGTTGGGTATTGAATCTAAAATACCTGTTGTGTCGCCTGTAATAGTATCGATAACATATTCATGTATCCACGTGCCATTGGCACCATACAAATCATATCCCGGGGCACATAAGTCAACAGATGGATAATGTGAAAAAGAACTGGTATCACCATTAGGACGAACAACCTGAAAATGATCTGTTGAATCAGTACCACTAACAATAATAATATCATCAAAATATGGGGCACCCATAGTATAATCAGGATCATTACCAGCTGCATATACAATAACGGTTCCGTTATCCAATATTTCCTGTATTGAAGCCTTGTTTGTTGCATTGGGATGTTGAGCGTTGTAACCGCTGAAATTATTTGATATAGTAATAACTTCTGCTTTCATCACTGTTGATGCATGTACTCCTTGAACTATCTGTGAAGTTCCGTCAAAATGATAACATATCATGTTTGAATTAAATCCAATTGAGGCTAACTTACCTTCAGGTGTGCCACCTGTTTCAGTAGTTTCGCCTGCAACAAAGCTGGCAACAGCTGTCCCATGGGATGTACCTTCTATATCGGCATACATATGTACGTATTCAAAACCTGTTAGTGGATTATAAGGTGGGTTAATTTTTGAAGCTAAATCCGGATGAAAAATATCCGGTGGAAAATCTAATATGGTTACATCAATACTGTCACTGCTACGGGTTATGTCCCAAGCACTATCTGCTTGTATTTTTTCGAGATGCCAAAGTTTACCTTCTTGCCAATATTCATCTGCAGGCTGATAATTGAACTCGGGTTTATAAACATACATTAAATCTGTTACCAGCGTTTCTGCTTGTTCTTCAAGAACTGTTTTTAAAGCTTCAACGTCACCTGTACATTCAATTTTGTAAACACCCCATAGGTAAGGAGTTTTTGCAAACGGCATCGCCTGCTCATAAGATGATACCCCATATTGTTGAAAAATATTAAACAAGGTGTCATTTTGAACTATCCTATTTTCACTAGGACGTGCCTCTTCTGACAAGGTATTCAAATACAGAATACCTGGTATTATCTGCTGTGCTTTTAGTGAGAAAGTTGTCAGCAATAACAAAAAAGCAAAATAATAGGTTATTGTCTTTTTCTTTCCTCTTTTTGTGTTTTCTAACAGGTTTCGGATTTTCTTTGATTCTTCTTTTATAGTGGTAAAGTTTTAAGTTATAAATAATTGATTTACTGGAAAATACTATTTCATTCTTGTTAGTTAATATTGTGCTAAATAACATATTGTTATCTTTGCTGTAGAGTGCAATTCCAAATTTTGTCGGTTGGATAAAAACAAGTGTAATGCAAAATTTGGTTGTGGGACGGTCTGTGCGTTTTGCATTTCTCTTGTTTTGTGTGTTGGCCTTAATAAATTGTCCTACAGCGCAATAGTGTGTTGGCAAAACAAAATCTTTTATTTTAGTCATTGGTTTAATCGTATGTTCTATATCTCTTTTCACATTTTAATTTTCCACGAAGGTTGTCCCAGCCTTGCAGGTAAC
>CAZGWS010000184.1:0-2690 GCA_964528805.1 uncultured Lentimicrobiaceae bacterium
CTGAGGGGATGTTAACTTTAGATATATCTGTTTTAAATTGTTGGTTCATTACTTAATTTACTTAAAAATTGTAAGCAGTACATGCTGTTTAATATAAGAATAGTGATAGATTAAAGGTACTAACTTTAAGTTTACCCCTGAAACTACTATTTTGTTTCTTCGTCAATTGAAATAGTATCTTTCTTATTATCATATCTCATAATGAAAATTGCACTGACTGCACTTATTGCAATGATAACTAATTTGTAGTTTAGTGACACTTCACTTAGTGATCCTGATTGCGCTATATTTAAAAACGAATGGAAAAGTGCAGCCATAATTAGTGATTTTGATCGATCAGCCATAAAGCCAATGCCATAACTACCTCCAAATAATGCCAAGAAGAATATTAAATTATCCAAAGACAACTCGAAGTTTAGGTGCCAAGCAAACCAGAGAATTGTGATGATTAAATATTTAAATATTCTTTTCATCCCACTTAATTCAGATTGCAAATATCCTCTCCACCCATACTCTTCTAATAAGGCGTAAAGCATAAGTGCCCCTATAACTTTCACTAAGTTTATAGAGAAAGTACCTGTTTCTAGTACCCAAGCGAGTGAAAAAAGCACCATGGGAATGGCGATGATTGCGACGGTTTTCCAAATACCAAGACCAAAAAGGGTTAGAAAATTTGGTCTATTAAGAAGCTTAACCACTACTAATCCGCCAATAAAAGGCCCTATACCCTGGATTAAGATTTGCAAGTATGGGTTCAAATCCGATATAAAATCTGGTTCAATTATGTTGGTGTAATACCTTAAAGAAATTGCGATGGCATAGAATATAACTATTGCTACTATTTTTTTTGATTGACTGTTCATTAATTGATTATTCATAGGTGTATATATTTTAATTTTACATTGCAAATCAACCAATTTTACTTTCAAGCATTAAAACTTATTTTCTGAACTGTTGTTTTTTTAAGATGAGTTGTTATTAGCTAACCTGAGTTCTACTATGAATACGCTTGTCCCCGAAGGTGAAAACACCAACAAAGGGAGGAGAACTTATGGTTTTATATAGTGTGTTGGTAATTTTTTAATATCTTTTTGAACTCACTCACCTTTGGATGTGATTTATAGCTTATAAAAATAACTCTTTGAGGAAGTTTAAATAGAATTGACTTTCCAAATAACGTCTCATTTTTAAAAAAAATATTGCAGTAATAAAAGAATGACTGATCCTCAATGCTTTTTATATTAGACAATGGAATTACTTCAGTTTTATTGAAATTACTTACATATAAATTGCAGTCATCACATTCCACATAACATAATGGGAAGAAGAAGAATCTAGAAAACAAATAGGTTAAATAGAATGCCACAACACCTATCAACCCAATCCAACCTTTTTCTTTGATCCATAGTGGGGTTAAAACAATCCAAGCAACTAAATGTGAAAGGGGTAAGACATATCTCCACATAAAGGTAGATTTTGATGATAATTGAGTCTTATATTTTTCATTAATTTGGTTCATTTTAGAAAATAGCATATGTAATTATCACCAGCAATTGAATAAATGCAATATATCCTTTATATCAAGATATAAATATAACCAAATATACAATTTTTCAAGTATTTGTTGTGTATCTTCGAAGGTAGCTTGTAAACAAAAAAAGGAGCGTTAGCTCCTTTTAAAAGTTGTTCACCTAAGAAAGGTGTCTTAAAAATTGAGCCCAAAAACAAGGTAGATATTTTCGTGTTGTAGGTTTTAAAATCAACGAAGAAAATAGTGGTTTCCTATCTGAAAGCTTCCATTAATTAATAAACCAAACCACATCTTCTCGTCCGCCGAAGCGAAACGCGAAGGAGGATTAAAATGAATATACTGCGGCTAAAACAAATGAACTTAGGCTTTTGGAAGCTTTTAGGTTTTTGTCGAAAAACGTACCATCTTCAGACCCACTATCCAATCTTAATTCAGGAATGATGGTAAGGTCACCCACTTTATATTGCCCTGTTAATGTAATATCAATGATGCTAGCATCACCAGATGCGTCATATGTACCAATTGCACCTACACCCCCGTTTACTTCACTAAAGTATTCGATTCTTGTTCCTATTGAAAAAGCATCGGAAGTAGCAAGCTGCACGTAACCAGCAATGCCTACAAAATCATTGGAATCTCCATTGCTATCTTTGATGCTTGTTCCATTGTAAATTTCACCTGCAGCCGTGGTGTTATAGGTAGCATTTACGCCTACATATAAAGTCTCCGATAAATCCCATCCTCCGGTTACGTCAAATTGAAAAGTGCTCCCACTTGAGCTAACTGAGGCGAGACCATTTATATAGTCCTTATCCAATTTACCATCTTGGTCACCATAAAGAAAATTTAAATAAAGTCCTTTGAATCCTAGTTGCGCTCCAAGTGTATAGGTTCCGGCCAAGTTAAAATCTGTGCCGTCAGTTGGGTTCATGACGGACAGCATGGCAGAGACGTCTTCACTTAATGCGAAGTCAGCTTTTAGCCCTGAGTGAGAAAAGGGGCCGTAAGAAAACATATACGAGGTGGAATAATTAAAATTATCAGCAGGTGAAATAACTTCGTATCCTAAATAAGTGTTAAAATTACCGATTGTTAGGGTTACTTTATCGCTTACATTCCAGTAGGCATATAATTGATTGACGATGCTTGATGACGCAGT
>CAZGWS010000184.1:2790-6238 GCA_964528805.1 uncultured Lentimicrobiaceae bacterium
ATAAATAATAGTATGGATAATTTTTTCATTTTACTTTTGATTAAATAATTTTATAAATAGTTTTTTTTGCTACGAGTAAGGTTATTTTGACCGACGTAACCCCATTACGTCGGTCTTTATTTTATTCATAGGTAATTGTGTACCCTCTGATGCCATGCTCATGGCTATCAAGCCCTTCAGTTTCATGTTGCTCCGACACTCTTAAGCCTACCGTGAGATCAATGATTTTGAAGATGATATATGCAGAGCCAAAAGCAGCAACAGCAATGATGCCAACGCCTTTTAGTTGTGCCAAAAGTTGTTCAGTACCAGCAAGGCTTCCGAAAATACCCACAGCAAGTGTACCCCAGATGCCACATGTTAGGTGTACCGAAACAGCACCTACACAATCATCTAGTAAAAATTTGTCCAATGTGATAGCAGATAATACAACGATTCCGCCTGATATTAGACCTATAATCATTGCCTCGTTAGGTGACATCAAATCTGCCCCTGCCGTAATGCCAACCAGACCTGCTAAAATACCATTGAGTACCATGCCTAAATCCAGTCTTTTGAAAACAATATACCCCATAATGAAGCCGCCAATTGCACCTGCAGCAGCAGATAAACTTGTGGTAACTAATACCAAAGAAACAGCTTCAGGGTTGGCAGATAATACAGATCCTCCATTAAATCCAAACCAACCAAACCATAATAAGAATACACCTATTGTTGCTAATGGTACACTTGATCCTGGCTTGTCAATTACTTTTCCATCAACATATTTTCCAATTCTTGGTCCTAAAACCATGATACCAGCCAGTGCTCCCCATCCGCCTACAGAATGTACAAGCGAAGAACCTGCGAAGTCATTAAATGATGTACTCATTGTTTCTAAGAAACCTCCGCCCCAGTCCCAGCTACCAATAATAGGATAAACAAGTCCTACAAAAAGCACGGTGAAAATAAGGTATCCTGAAATTTTAATCCGTTCGGCAACTGCGCCCGATACGATGGTCGCTGCAGTGGCTGCAAACATTCCTTGAAATAAGAAATCAGTCCAGTAGGTATATGCTCCACCAGCATAGCTCAACGAATCATAATCGGCAGGAAGTCCAATGCCCCATCCTGCAAATCCGAAATAGAACCCTGACCCACCTGGGTACATCAAATTAAATCCTACAAAGGCATAAGCCAAAAGACCGATGGCAGGAGTCAATGTATTCTTAAAAAGAATGTTCACTGTGTTTTTAGCTTGGGTAAATCCACTTTCTACAGTGGCAAACCCTAAGTGCATAATAAATACAAGTACAATAGACACCATCATCCAAATATTGTTTGCGGTAAGTGTGTTTGTTGCGACTTGCTTACTCAAAGCAGCAAGTGTTTCTGAGTCGGTTGCTGCCAGTGTTTGTGCAATAATTAGTTTCATAAGTTACGTGTTAGTGATAAAAAATAGTTAAATATTTTACGAAGAAAAGTGTATTTTATGTAAAAAACAAAAATGACTACATATAATTACCATAAAAAATTGTAAATAACGTAATTTATTATAAAATAGGTTGTAAATATTTCAATTAATAATGAAAACACTGATTATATTGTAAAAATGGGTTAATAATTGTTTGATTTATTGTGTAAATTGTAAATATTAGGATATTTAAAAAAATATAGAATAAAATTATTTGTCTATTGAAATATGTGGCAATATTTGAAGAAATATGTAAATTGGTAATAAGTAATTACAATCGACTCAAAACAGAAACAAGTAATGGATAAAAGTTTTTTCAGAAAACTATATAACTTCTTAACGCCAACAGATAAAAAGATTAATGCAGATTTAATCATTGGCTTTGGGCATTTTGATTTGAGAATACCAGAGCAATGTGCGACATTATTCAGTGAAGGTTTTGCCCCAAGAATATTGTTTACTGGTGGAGTGGGCGCAGGTAGTGCAGATTTCGAGAATCCTGAGGCAGTTGAGTTTTTGAATCACATAAAAAATAAACACCCAAATATTGATGCTGATAATATTTTGATTGAAAAAGAATCAACAAATACTGGAGACAATTTAAAGTTTAGTATTGATATTCTTAAGCAGAAAGGAATCTTTGAGTCAATAAATAGGATTATTATTGTAGCAACTCCGACGCGACAATTAAGGGTGTTTTTAACAGTAAAAAAATATTTTCCAAAGGCAACATTGATTAATTTACCGCCTAGTTCATCTTTTGAAGTGGATATGCAAATGAATGAAAAGATGAATATAAACTTTCAGGAGCATTTAATTGGCGAACTAGAACGTATAAAAAAATACCCTGCGATGGGCTTTGCTTGTAGTACCCCAATACCATCTGAATTGGATAGTATTGTTTGATTTTTTTTACAATAATGCATTAATAGACTTTACTAAAATGAAAAACATGAAACGAAAATCATTACTATTTCTATCTTTTCAACTGCTTTTTGTTCTACTCGCAGTGGCTCAACCTTCACAAAAATTGATTGACGTGCAGGTAACACCAACAGATGTTGATTGGACGTATAAATTAGGTGAGCAGGTAAATTTTGATGTCGAAATTTTAAAAAATGGGCAACCTGTACCAAATGTTAAAATCAGATATGAGATTGGTCTTGAGAGAATGCCTGCAAGAACAAAGGCAGAGCAGTTATTAAAAAATGGTAATGCTATACTGAAAGGAGGAACACTTAAAACACCTGGTTTCATAAGGTGTCACGTGTGGGTAGAATACCAAGGAAGGTCTTATGATGGCTGGGGAACAGCTGGATTTGCGCCAGAAAAAATAAAACCCACAGTTAACATGCCAGATGACTTTGATGAGTTTTGGACTAATGCCAAAAAAGAACTTTCAGACTTGCCTATTGATGCGGTGGTTACGCTAAAGCCTGAATTATGTACCGCTGATATTAATGTCTATCATGTGAGTTTGCAAAATATTCAAATGCCTCTTTCGTGGAGGGGAACAAGCAGATTCTATGGCATGCTATCTGTTCCAAAGAAACCTGGGAAATACCCAGCAATATTAAGTGTTCCGGGGGCAGGAGTAAGAAGCTATGGTCGCGATGATAAGGCAGCAAAAGGGGTGATTGTTTTTAATGTGGGGATTCATGGAATTCCAGTGGATATGGATTACAATGTTTATCACAGTTTGGCAACCAGTTCTCTGGCAGGCTATGAAAGGTATAATTTGCAGAACAAAGACCTGTATTATTATAAGCGTGTTTATATGGGCTGCGTTCGAGCAGTAGATTTTATATACTCATTGCCGGAATTTGATGGTGAAAATTTAGCAGTTACTGGCGGAAGTCAAGGTGGAGCATTGTCAATTGTTACTGCTGGGCTAGATAGCCGTGTGAAATATTTAGCCTCTTTTTTTCCTGCTCTAAGTGACATGACAGGATATTTAGAAGGTAGGGCAGGGGGATGGCCACATATGTATCAAAA
>CAZGWS010000185.1:0-6119 GCA_964528805.1 uncultured Lentimicrobiaceae bacterium
GGCTTTATCCCATTCTTCAGGCTGCTGCCAAAATGTTAAAAGATAGTCGCTGTTGGCTTTGAGTACCCTAACTACACTGTTTGCATTAAGATCACTCAGGTGCTGAGTGATAAATACTAAGCTGCTGTTGAATTTTCGATATTCCCTGCTGCCCATCTCAATGAAACTTAAAACCTGCTCATTTTTTATAAAACGCCAGGCCTCATCCCAAACGATTACCTTTTTTATTGTTTTATCACCCTGATATATCTCCTGATTAAAATGATAAAATATAGTAGTGAGCAGCACATTGGTCAGCTTTTTATCATCCTTTATCTGACCTAATTCAACGGTTACCAATTCATTAGACAGATCTACCGCAGATTGCCCTTCAAAGAACTTTTCATATTGTCCGCCTTTGCACCATGGCAAAAGATTAAACATGGCCAGCCGCTGAAAGTCTTTTGCCTTTTCCCGTTCTGCGATACTACTCATCTCATCCCGAATAAAAGTAATAGTGGTATCATGTCTATGCTTTTTCAGAGCATTTCGAATCGACATTTCAATAACACCTCTTTCGGTATCGGAACATCTTTCGGTAGGCTTAATCATCTGATCAACGATATCTACAAGAAAACTCATATCACGGTCAATATCTTTTATATTGGAAAAAGGATTGATATTGATGGGATTAGAAAATGACGGTTCAACAAAATTGCCGTTAAACAGGTTGGTAATCCCAAAGTAACTCCTGCCGACATCGATCACTCTTACTTTTACATTAGGCTGACTCCTGTAATTAAAAATAAGATGATTGGTAAATACACTTTTACCTTGTCCCATAGGTCCGACGATACAGGCGTTCATACCGCCCTGTGTATCCCAGAGATCAAAGAGCATAAGCTGACCGCGGCGACTTACTAAAGGTATTGTTGGAGTTCCGCTCCCTTTCCAATCAGATTGAATCGGGGTCAAATGAGCAGCATTATAAGAAAACATAGTTTTGAATCTTTTCAGATTGTTATACGTAATGCTATCAGTAAGATTAAGCGGTGTCGATGCAAGCATAAACGGTAATGGAACCGTTTCTTCCTGTAATTCTATCCCCTTGCTATATAGCATGTTTTTTACTATGTGCGCAGTTTTATTTAATTTATCTAAACTCTTATCATAAAAATACCAGAATAAATTACCTTTCCAAATGACTTGTCCATCTTCAATTTCCCTTGTCAAAACCGTTACGTCTTGTTGTCTATGCTCAATTTTGCCGGATAGAGCACTGAAACTCTTTTGTTTCATTATCATTTCTGATTTACTTCTGAGACCGGCCATCTCTTTACTATTCTGTTTTCGCAATAGAAACGAAAATATAAATGACGTATTAATCTGATTTCTATTCATATGCTGAATACTTCCGACATATTCATTCACATCAATAGAAGTAATTTGACTTGGAAATACTTTTACGCTCAGCACCTTTCCATAGTTTTTATCTATGGACAAGGCGTTGTTATGAGTATCCTGATATACCACTGTATCTCGGGCTATCATCTGTTCTCTTATTTCCATATCCGGATCGTAAATCATAGGATCATTTGAAGGGTGTCCCGGATTAAATAGCATGCGATATATAAATATAAGATTATCGGCATTCAAATTCAGCGGATGTAATCCGGCTTGATCAAATGTAGTGTTTATGTTGTTTCTAATTGTCAAAATAGAACTTCGTTTTTTATCGTATTCTTTAACTGAACACGGTATTTTGCATGTAAAGAATACCCTTACATTTTTGATCACAGAAGACCAGCCCTCTGTGATATCTTTATCTGTGTGATCTAAAAGATATTGGCAATACTTTTCCGATATCGGTTTGTATTTGTCACTTTTCAAGTTTGTATAATTGTCAAGGACAGGCTCTATATAATTACCGGACCAATAATTCCACTGAATAAGTGTATTGTCAGGAATACTATTATCCTTGTACAACCCATTTTCCAGTAAAATAAGCGTTTGTTCGCCTATTGAAGGTTTGGGAAAGACCTCAAAGGCAAAACAAGCGTAATTGTCATCGGTAAAATAGATTTTATCTTTTTCGTTATAGCTAACAGGTAATAAATAATTTGATAGAGGAATACGATAAACCATATTCAAAAGGTCTTTCTGCTTAACCCCTTTAATATCTTCGATATCCAGTAGTTTTTTACCTAACTGCTTCAGTTTACTTATCACGATGATCCTCCGCAGTAAGCGGTGTGGATATTCTTAATCCGGAACGGTTTTTATGTTCTAAATACTGTCCCATAATCCACTGGCCATGTTTGATAACTACAAAAGTATATTGCTGCATATGAAGCGTTGAGTCTTTGTCTGTCCATGGCAATATGAATATCCTTAGTATTTTAGGCTGGGTTCGCATTGGCGTAGGAACGGATTTGAGCATGTGGAGTAATTTATTGTTTTTAGTGTCGTTAATAAGCTGCTTGGCTTTGTTGACATTACTTTTATGATCAAGTAAAACCAATTCTTTTCCATCGGAAAGTCTTATTATCTCTTTATAATTTTTGATTATATGAGTATTGTCGCGAGCGCAGCCGACTAAAGCTAAAACTGCCAATATCATTATACTTTTACTGAATATCTTGATCATCAATATCTCCTGTTATTTGTTTTTTCGGCTGCTTGTGCACAGGCACATATCTTTTAGGATGCATTGTTAATTTATATATCGCATCCACGCTTCCTCCGTAGCCTATATGACTACCGTTTGAGGTTGCTGCAAAATTACTGTGATAGGGCATTAAAAGACCTGAACAGCCTGACAATAAAAGAACGCATAAGATAAGTGCTATCCGTTTCAAAGCGAGACCCCGCTAAGCAGTATAATATTAACATTTCTGCCTGAATCTATTTCAATCACAGGAAACATCTCTTTTGCAAGATTCATGTAAAATTCGGCAAGTTTCTCCGTTGCCTTGCTTATGCCTCCGCCGATACCCATTTTCAGCATTGTTCTGCCGTCAAGGGCTGATGTTGTTGTAGATCCTCCTGTTAAAGGACTTATAGAAACTGTTTGTTGAGACTGCTGAAATGCCTGACCGACACCCTGTAGAAATCCGGCTGCTAATGTCCTTGCGAGCATAGCACCCTGCTTGCTTACAACGCGGCCGGCTAATCCTACCTTGCCGTCTTCGCCCGTAACATATCCGCTTATGGTTTTGGTTATACGTTTACCGGCAGGAGTAACGCAGCTGATTTTATCGACTCTTATGTATGCTCTGTCACTGCTTAAATCACCCTTTGCTTCTCCTTCAATAAAGCAGTTTTTTACATCGCTTCTCCATTTGTTAGGCAGCTGCGCATAATTGGTTACTCTCATTAAAATCGGTATCGGCTGCGATTGCCCGCTGCCGCCGGTAGGAGCATCTATACCGTTCAGAAGAACTGCATCCATAAAGCTGCCGGCAGGAATTGATGATTTATCGGACTTTTTCTGTTTTTGTATATCTTGCTTATTCTTATGAGAATTATCTGCCGCAGGTGCTGCCGTTTGCGTAATATTTATTAAATTATTAAGTTTAATATATCGGGTAACCGGAGCCTTGCGGCTATATTTGCTTCGCATAAACCTATTTCGCTGCCGCCTGCTTTTAACAGGTGATGACGGAAACGAGTTTCGGGTAATTGTCGGAGGAAATGGATTGCCTTTGTCAGATTGTACAGATTTTGCATTATGTCGAATAGGTATATTGTTGGAAGATTTTTGGGTTTGAAGTCGTGTAAGAGTCTTTTTTAACTTTTGAATTTGCTGCTTATTTGTATTTCCTTGTTTAACAACTTTACCGAGCTTGCCTTCGCTATTGACAAGCCATGAATTATTCAGGTTGTTTTGATGTTGATTATCCTGAATTCCGACATGGTTGTTTTGGATACCTGTTTTATTGTATTTTTTATGTCCATAGAGCGCAACTATTACAACTACAAGAACAGTTAATATCATTGCGCCGTATAACATCAATTTCTTTCGCCGGCTTTTATCCGTTAATACAACGTTCTGATCATTACTTTGTTGAGATTGCTCATTGTTAATTTGCATTGCGATCCTCCGAGATAATAAACATTCGGGTAGCCTGAGATGCGGACAAATTATGATGAACAATTGCTATTGCTATAGGACTATCGACTATATTTAAAAATTGAGATTCTTTTATGTATATCGGTTGTTTTGCAACAATTACATACTCATATATGCTGTACGGTATTCCTTTGTATATGTTTTCTAATATTACATCAGCCTGCTTATATTTTTTAATCAGCTTTCCGGATCTGATTTTCTCAAATCCATGTGAAATATTTCCGGTATAAACGCTTTTTATCAAGTTGATAATGTTGTTGATATGCGTTGAACTTTTTAAGACGATGTTGTTAACATTACTAATATTGGCATGGTATTTGAGATAAACCGTTTGAGCCGGTATCTTTCTGGGTATGAGTATGAGACTATACGTGTTGTTATTTGTTACAATAAAAACATCACGCGGTATATTACCGTAGATTAATTTACTCGTTCCATTTGTATTTTTTTTATCTATCGGAAGTATTTTAATATAAACACTATTGTCTATCTTTTTTACCTGGATAGATTTTTCTTTGCTGTTTATCACATACAATATTTTATTTGGAGCCACTATGCGGTTTATGTCTTTTAAAGAAATCGGCACTTCCGTATATTCTTTAGAATACTGAATTGTATGTGATATCGGTTGGCTGTTTGCGGCTTTAGATTTTTTTATAAACTTCCGGTTTATAAATTTTCCGGCAGCAGCTTTTTTGTTGGATTTTTTAATGAGGTCTTTAGTAGAAGAGGTTATTTTTTTAACTATAAGTTGATGTTTATAGATTTCAGACTTGTGAATCCTTGATATAGAATTTTTAATTGATTTCGTATAAAAAGCAATTTTGTTGTAAGTTCTGAATATTCTTATAATTTTGCGGACTCCGAAGTTCTTAGGCACTTGCTTATTATTACCTCTAATAAAGAATTCACCTTTTTTTGCCGTTCTAATAACCCATTTAGGATTATCAAAGGTGAGAATTTTATTATCTTTTGATATATATGATAAGCGACCTGTATTGGATATATTGAGAGTTATAAAATGCGCATAAGCAGGCAACCCAATACTAATAATAGCCAATATGATTAAAATCTTTTTCACTGACCCCTCCTCTTGAATTTTTTTTGATATTGGCTATAAGGCATAACCTTAAAATCGGATACGCTGAATATATGGTTGTCGAACGCATAATGAATTAAAATTGCTATCTGTTTGTTGGAAACAAGACTATTGGTCATAAACGTTTTTTTATAGCCGATTACAACAGCAGTATTCTGTGTTTTTAAATGTATTTTATTAATAACAAACCAACTGGATATATCGTATTGTTTGATGTTTGCCAACCTGGAAGTGATATAAGATTGCAGATTATGGTAATCCGAAGGATTAAAGTATGCCAATAAATCATTAAATTGTTTCTTTGCCGACGCAGCCGTATAATTTTCATACAGGTTAACGATATATTTAATCATAACCGTCATGTACGCTTTATTGGCGTTTGTTTTATTTATTACAAACTTTTGTTGAACATTTGGTATTACGATAATACTCGTGTTCAAAGACATGTATGCTATTGTAATTCCCTGCGCAACAATGCCGGCTATCAAAAGAGCTATGACGCCTTTTAATAAATTGCTGCGGTGTACGGTATTTTTATATTCATTGAGATATTTATCAGTTTTCATTCGTAGAATTTCCTGATATGAGCCGGCGGTGTTTTTTTAATAGTCAAGAATCCCATTTGCCAGGTTTTATGAATTAAAAAGTTTTCTGAATTCTTATTTTTTATATTGCCATAAAATTTCATAAGAATAACACCTGCTATTACCCCTACAATAAGTTCCTTAAAAGGCATGCTTATTATTACGGGAAGAACAAATGCTGCCAGATCATCCACCTCCCAAAATAGAAATGGTATTGGTTTGTCTATTGTTTTTGGAAAATAAACTTTCATAAATGCCTCCTTAAAAATTTGTCTCTATATGCCTTATATGCAGTGGGTTGAAAAAATGTAATTTTAATTTTTTT
>CAZGWS010000186.1:0-6064 GCA_964528805.1 uncultured Lentimicrobiaceae bacterium
TTAATTCCATATAGAAACTTAGGAACAGTATATCCTAATTTAAGAATTACTGACAATTGGGGAATTCTGACAGTAGAAAAAGGGGCATTGGTTGGTAAAAACTGGTATAAAGTAATAGTTTCCGAACCAACAAAAATAACCGATAAAATAATTGAAGGAGACGGGTGGAAACTTGAATTGGAAACTGATTGGAAATTAGTAAAAATCAAAAAAAATTACACGTTGAAAAAAGAATAATACACATTGATAAAAAATACAGTATATGCCGCAAGTAGTTGTGTATATGAAAGATAGTAATTCAAACGAAAGTTAATTTTAACTTGAAAAGAAATTTTATCAAACTACGGCACGCATAATATTCAAACCGCTATAAAAAATATTACTTTTATCTCAACAAAAAATAACAGTTATACTATGAATTATATTCTTTTCGATGGTAACGAACGTGCTAAGTTACTGCCAATTACATATACGCGGCCAGTTGCAGCCATTCGTGTTGGGATATCAACAATATGCGAAAAATGGGAAAATATGCTGGGCGATACCGTTTCGTTTAAAACTCAAGATTACCTTAGTGCCAAGTTCCCAATAAAAGTGTCCGACGATAATGTGTTGATAAACGGCTCAATACTTCCAAACAATGAGCTATTGCTCCAAATTAGTAAGTTGCAGCTGGGACAGATGCTTAAAAAACAAGACGTAGAAATTGCTTTCAGGACAAATAAATCAGGGGTTAGCACAGAATCTTCGTCAGGTTTTCAAGCAGTTGAAACATCGACAGACTTTATGCAAATTATCAATACATGGGACATTTTTAAACACAATCCGCAAGTCATTTTTGACGATTTTGCCCAAATTACAAAAGGTAGGATAACAAATAAAATTTCAAACACAAACTTTATCATCGGCGATCCTAATCTTATATTTCTTGAAGATGGCGCACAAGCCGAGTACACATTTTTAAATACCTCCGATGGTCCGATTTTCGTGGGTAAAGATGCTCAAATTATGGAAGGCAGTAAAATCAGAGGACCATTTGCCTTGTGCGATCATGCCACCGTTAAAATGGACGCTAAAATTTATGCCGGTACCACAATTGGTCCGTATTCAAAAGTTGGTGGCGAGGTAAGTAACAGTGTAATAATTGGTTATAGCAACAAGGGACACGATGGCTTCCTCGGAAACAGCGTTATTGGCGAGTGGTGTAATCTTGGTGCCGATACAAATATATCCAATCTTAAAAATACTTATGATTTTGTTAAATTGTGGTCGTATAACGATAATACGTTCGTAAATACTAATTTGCAATTTTGTGGTTTAATTATGGGCGATCACTCTAAAACAGGTATAAACACTATGTTTAACACAGGCACAGTCGTGGGCGTTTCAAGTAATATTTATGGTGCCGGCTATCAGCGTAATTTCATACCTTCGTTTATGTGGGGCGGTGTTGGCGGACTCAAACCGTTCAATTTCAATAAGTCCGTGGAGGTAGCCGCAGCGGTTTATCACAGACGTAATATGACGTTTAACATGGTCGAAAAAGAAATTTTTAAACACTTGTACAGCATAGCTCATCATAGGTAGTTTTTTTATTTGGGCGGCAAACACGCTTTCCAATTATAGTTGTTTCGTACAAATTGTGGTACTGTAAGCAATACGTGGTCTTCCTCACGTCAGCCTCCGTTTGCCAACAGTACCAACATTTGCACTTCAACAAGCTATCATTACAATCGTTGCCGCAAACTCATTCAACCTTATGCCATTTATCGTAACACTTTTCAACAAATCATTACAACACTCATTTATGGCATATTAATTGAATAAGATACTAAACTCATTATTTAATTAGGCAGCTTTATTAAAAATCTACCTATATTATTGGATAATAATATGTTACAAGTTATCGTATTTTACACGTATAATTGTAACTGACAAATTGACTTAACGATATATCAAAATATGGATAAAAATATATTTGCATTGACAGACATAGTTGAGAGTGAAACAGAATTTTTTCCGTTACTTTCTTCCGAAGATGAAGAAATAATGAATGCAGAAGATGTTCCCAATGAATTGCCTATTCTTCCACTAAGGAATACGGTACTATTTCCCGGCGTTGTAATTCCAATTACCGTTGGTCGAGATAAATCAATAAAACTGATTAAAGAAGCATATCAGGGCAACAAAACAATTGGCGTAGTAGCACAAAAAGATGCTGACGTTGAAGACCCTGTTACTGATGACTTACAGAAAACAGGCACAATTGCACGACTTATTAAAATATTGCAAATGCCCGATGGTAATACCACCGCAATAATTCAAGGTAAAAAAAGATTCGAAATTACCGAAATTACACAAACGGATCCTTATTTTAAAGCTAATATTGTAAGTCTTGAATATCAAAGTAAGGTATCCAAAGACAAAAATTTTACTGCCTTAATATCATCTGTAAAAGATTTGAGCATACAAATTATTGAGAAATCGCCCGGTATCCCGTCTGAAGCTGTTTTTGCTATCAATAACATCGAGAGCCCGGTATTCTTGTTAAACTTTGTATCTGCAAATTTAAATGTTGAAAATGATGCTAAGCAAAAGCTGCTTGAAATGACAGATTTGGATAAGCGTGCAAACAGGGTACTCGAGATAATGACAAAAGAACTCCAAATGCTTGAACTTAAGCATGATATACAAAATAAAGTAAAAGTTGATATGGATAAGCAACAACGCAATTATATGCTTAACCAACAACTTAAAACAATACAAGACGAACTTGGAGGTGGTCCGCATGATACTGAAATTAGTGAGCTAAAAGAAAAGGCAGCTAAGAAAAAGTGGAATACCGAGACTGCTGATGTTTTTACGAATGAAATGGTTAAGTTGCAGCGCATGAATCCTGCTGCTGCCGAGTACTCAATTCAACTCGGTTACCTCGATTTATTTGTAGGTCTTCCTTGGAATGATTTTTCAAAGGATAATCTTGATCTAAAAAATGCCCTTAAAATTTTGAATAGAGATCATTATAGCCTCGAGAAAATTAAAGAAAGGATAATTGAACATCTTGCCGTTCTCAGGCTTAAGGGAAATATGAAATCCCCAATACTTTGTTTTGTTGGTCCTCCGGGAGTTGGCAAAACATCACTCGGTAAATCAATTGCACGAGCATTAGGAAGAAAATATGTACGCATGTCGCTTGGTGGCGTACGCGACGAAGCTGAACTCCGTGGTCATCGTAAAACATACATTGGAGCCATGCCCGGCAGAATCATTCAAAGCCTTAAAAAAGTTAAAACCTCTAATCCGGTATTTATGCTTGACGAGATTGATAAGGTCAGCAGTAATAATTATAGTGGCGACCCACAAGCAGCACTCCTCGAAGTGTTAGATCCCGAGCAAAATAACTCATTCTACGATAACTATCTTGAGGTCGAATACGATCTGTCAAACGTTATGTTTATTGCAACTGCAAATACTTTGTCAACAATACACCCTGCTTTACGCGACAGAATGGAAATCATTAATCTGAGCGGCTATATCATTGAGGAAAAAGTTGAAATTGCGGTACGTCATCTTCTGCCAAAACAGCTAAAACAACATGGTGTAAGTTCAACACAGGTGAAATTTAGTAAAGCAATACTTGAGAAAATTGTTACCGATTATACAAAGGAGTCTGGTGTGCGCCATCTGGAAAAGCAAATAGCCAAAGTAATCAGAAACAGAGCTAAGTTTATTGCTATGGATGAGCCATACGAGGCTAAACTGTCAAAAGAAATACTAAATGATATATTAGGTGTGCCTATTTTTCAAAACGAAAAAGATATATCAAATGATATTGCCGGTGTTGTTACAGGCTTGGCATGGACATCTGTTGGTGGTGAAATATTATTTGTTGAGGTAAGCCTTAGCAAAGGCAAAGGATTACTTAAGCTAACAGGTAACCTCGGCGATGTTATGAAAGAATCGGCAAGTATTGCTTTTGAATATTTAAAAGCTCATCATTCATTGTTGAATATTAATTCCGAAGTGTTTGAAAAGTGGAATGTGCATATACATGTCCCCGAAGGTGCTACACCTAAGGATGGTCCTTCAGCTGGAGTTACAATGCTAACTGCCTTAGCTTCTGCATTTACCCAACGTAAGGTTAAAACTAAACTTGCCATGACCGGCGAAATTACACTTCGAGGTAAAGTGCTCCCGGTTGGCGGACTTAAAGAAAAGATACTTGCTGCCAAGCGTGCTAACATTAAGGAAATTCTTCTTTCAAAAGAAAATCGTAGAGATATTGAAGATATAAAAGATAAATATATTAAAGGTTTGAGCTTTACTTATGTCGATAATATGAATGAAGTAATTGACCATGCATTATTAAAAGTTAAAGTTGATAAATATTTGGATATTAGATAGATATCAGTATTCATTATGTGCGTGTTACAGATAGCCGGCAGTAAGCTGATGGCAAATGAGTGTAATTCAATAACTGTTACCTTTTGCTTATCTGATAATCTTGTTCAATAAAGTACTATTTTAGTACCATGCAAATTCTTAAAAATCTATATTTCTTTTTAGCTGCGTTAGTTTTGTCCGTTACTGTTTCTTCATGTTATAATAGCAATAATAATTCTGGTAAATCAATTTTTAGTTATAACGAAGCAGCCGGAATAATTTCTTTAGACCCTGCCTTTTCACGAGATCAAGCTCATGTATGGGTTTGCAATCAGCTGTATAACAGCCTTGTAGAACTCAATGACAGTTTGGCTGTTGTTCCTTCCATTGCCCATAGTTGGAAGATATCTGATGATGGAACTAATTATATTTTTCACTTACGTGATAGTGTGTATTTTCATAATGATCCATCGTTTACTAACGGTCTGCGTGCTGTTGTTGCGAGCGACTTTGTGTATAGTTTTAATAGGTTGCTAAATCCAAAAACTGCTTCGCCGGGCGCATGGGTACTATCAAATATAAAAAAAGACAGTACAAATAATTATGAAATCTATGCCTTGAACGATAGCACGCTAAGTATATGCCTTAAGCAGCCATTCCCAGCTTTTTTAGGAATATTGAGTATGAAATATTGCTCGGTTATCCCACACGAAGCAGTTGAATTTTATGGTAGTAACTTCAGGAAACATCCGGTAGGAACAGGACCGTTTAAGCTTCAAAATTGGGTAGAAAATATTAAATTAGTGTTGCGAAGAAACCCTAATTATTTTAAAAAATATAATGGGCACCAACTACCATATCTTGATGGTGTTGCAATATCTTTTTTAATTGATAAGATGACAGCATTTATGGAGTTTGTAAAAGGTAATTTCGATTTTATTTCCGGTATCGATCCATCGTACAAAGATGAATTATTAACACGATCAGGTAAACTAAACCCGAAATTTAATAACCGCTTTAAAATGTTGGAAGGTCCGTATCTTAATACAGAATATCTTGCAATTTTTATGGATTCAACTTTACCGCCTAATAGTTTAAATCCATTGCAAAATATAAATGTAAGGCTTGCCATAAATTATGGATTTGACAGGCAAAAGATGATTCATTATCTTCGTAATGGTATTGGCACACCAGGTACTGGCGGTATTATTCCTCTCGGTATGCCCTCTTTCGATTCAAATGCCGGCTTTGGATATGATTATAATCCAGAAATGGCTAAAAACTTTCTAAAAATAGCGGGCTATGATGATGATAATCCTATTCCTGAAATCATACTTACAACTACACCTGATTATCTCGATTTGTGTAAATTTGTGCAGTCGCAGTTAAAAGAAGTGGGGTTTAATATTTCTATAGAAGTGTCGCCTGCGGCTACAGTCAGAGAACTTAAAGCTCATGGTAAACTTAGCTTTTTCCGAGCCTCATGGATAGCCGATTATCCTGATGAGGAAAACTACTTATCAATGTTCTACACTCATAATTTTGCACCCGATGGTCCCAATTATACCCACTTTTCAAACCCAATTATCGACAGCCTTTACCTGAATACTTTTAAAATTAAGGATAAAAAGTTAAGGACGAAACAATATCGAACTATTGACAGCCTCGTTATGCAGGAAGC
>CAZGWS010000187.1:0-6044 GCA_964528805.1 uncultured Lentimicrobiaceae bacterium
CAAGCTTTTATACATCCTGCATCCTACAATCCTGCATCCTGCATCCTACAATCCTACAATCCTGCATCCTGCATCCTACAATCCTGCATCCTACAATCCTGCATCCTACAATCCTACAATCCTGCATCCTACATCATAAATCTTAAATAAAATAATTATGAGTCAATTAAAAAACTTTACAAAAGGATTTATTAAAGAAAATCCCGTTTTTGTGTTACTTCTCGGATTATGTCCAACTTTAGGAGTATCCACATCTGCAATAAATGGTTTAGGAATGGGATTAGCCACTACATTTGTGTTGGTAGGTTCAAATATGGTTGTTTCGTTGGTTAAAAATGCTATTCCCGACAAAGTTAGAATACCATCATTTATAATAATTATTGCCTCATTTGTAACCATTGTTGAGTTAGTAATGCAAGCTTATGTGCCTGCTCTTTATGACTCTCTTGGATTATTTATCCCACTTATTGTAGTAAACTGCATAGTACTTGGTCGTGCTGAAGCTTTTGCATCTAAAAATAGTGTCGGTGCATCAATTATTGATGGTTTAGGCATGGGACTCGGCTTTGCTTTTGCCCTTACTTTACTTGGGGCAATTCGTGAGTTATTGGGATCAGGTGATATTTTTGGTTTCAGCTTATTAGAAGGTGACTTAATGCTTGTCTTCATCCTTGCACCTGGTGCATTTATTGTATTAGGTTATTTAATCGCAATTATTAACAAATTAAATAAAGCTAAAAACTAACTGATATGGAATATATTGTAATAATTATAGGATCAATATTTGTTAGCAACATTGTACTTTCTCAGTTTTTGGGTATATGTCCTTTTGTTGGCGTTTCAGGTAAATTATCCACATCAATAGGAATGGGAGGGGCTGTACTTTTCGTGCTTACCCTTTCAACAATGGTTACATGGATTATCCAGTATTATGTGCTTGTGCCATTCGGACTTGGTTTTATGCAAACAATTGTTTTTATATTGGTGATAGCGTCCTTGGTTCAAATGGTTGAAATTATTTTAAAAAAGGTAAGTCCGTCGCTATATTCAGCTTTAGGTGTATTTTTGCCATTAATTACAACAAACTGTGCTGTACTTGGGGTTGCTATTCTTACAATTCAAAAAGATTTTAATCTATTGGAAGGTGTTATTTTTGCTATTTCAAATGCTATTGGCTTTACTTTAGCAATGGTACTTTTTGCAGGTATTAGAGAGCATATGGATATGATGGAAATACCAAAAGACATGAAAGGCGTGCCAATAGCTCTTGTAGTAGCCGGCATACTAGCCCTTTCATTTTTTGGATTTACCGGTTTAGTATAAGTACATATATTGGTGAGTACACTCCGAAAAGTCACAAATATTTATTCCTAACACAGGTGCATAATTAATTATAAGTTACTATATTTACAGCTTTCATAATATATAACCATCTAAAATTAGCCAAATGGCAAACTTGAAAACGACCTACATGGGTTTAAAACTCAAAAATCCTATAATAGTTGGGAGTTCGGGATTAACAAATTCCGTTGAAAATATTATAGAAATAGCTAAAGAGGGTGCTGGAGCAGTTGTGCTTAAGTCTTTGTTTGAAGAGCAAATTAATCAGGTGGCAAATCATACTTTTAATCAGGGCGAGTTTAATAACTACTATCCGGAAGCACAGGACTATATTCAGAATTATAGTACTGAGAACGACGTTGCAACATATCTTAATTTAATTAAGGATTGTAAAGCAAGTGTTGATATTCCGATTATTGCCTCAATAAATTGCATGAGTGATAATGAGTGGGTAAGTTTTGCAAAAAAGATAGAGAGTGCCGGAGCAGATGCTCTTGAGTTAAATATTTTCGTATTACCTTCTGACCCTAATAAAAGCAGTAGCGATAATGAGAAGGTTTACTTTGATATCATTGAGGATGTTAAAAAGATTGTAAATATTCCTATTGCGCTTAAACTAAGCTATTATTTTTCGGGGCTTGCAAAAACTTTAGAGATGCTGTCATGGACAGGTATAAAAAGTTTGGTTTTGTTTAACCGATTCTTCTCACCTGATATCGATATCGACAAGATGGAGATTAAATCATCAAATGTATTTAGCTCGCCTGCTGAAATTGTAATATCATTGAGATGGGTTGCTATGCTAAGCGACATTGTAAAATGTGATATTGCCGCATCAACGGGTGTTCATGATGGGGAAGCTGTTATAAAGCAATTACTTGTGGGAGCAAAGGTTGTTCAAATTGCTTCTGTGTTATACAAAAAGGGCTTTAAAGAAATACCAATTATGCTAAAGGAAATTAGTGATTGGATGATAGAAAACAGTTTTGATGAGATTGATGATTTTAGAGGACGTATGAGCTTGAAAAACTCAAATAATCCTGCTGCCTACGAGAGGGTTCAGTTTATGAAGTATTTCTCAGGCATTGAATAACGACTATATCAGAATAATTATTGCGCTACTGATAATTTAGGTGTAGTTGCAAACTTTTACTAATGGGGAGTTAAAACAAATCACTAATACTCTCTTTTATTTTTTGTGCACTAATAATATAGGCTTTTTTCCCTGCTTTCTTATAATTACTGCCACCGCCTTTTATCTGATCAAAGTGAGTTTTGTAAATTTCTTCTCCAATAGATGTTTCAATTACTGAAATGTTTACATCAAGAAAAGCAAAGTATATTCCCTGATACTGACTTCCTGTAGTTGTGTTCGCATTTATTGCTATTAGATAATCAGCATCCTTTTCATTGTCAACAAAATTATAACCTTTTGCAGCCAGCGTTTCTTTGACAATGGGTTCTAAGGTTTTAATATCCATCTGCCTATCAAATGACAGCTCTTTGCTCTGAATAAAAATTGTTGGGTTTTCAGTTATTAAATCAATTGAAACAGGTAACACAGGGTTTTGCCCTGATGCGATTGTAAAAAAGATGGAGCTATTTTTAATGTTTAAATACTCTGCCAAATCAATTGAAGCTTCAACTCTAAAAACAGCTTTTTCTGTTTGAACCGATGGTAAATAACAAGTTGAAATACCCAGATTATTTGTTAGGCTTATACATAATATTTCTCCAGTTTCTGTATTTATTATGCTAACCGGAATTCCTTCAACAGCAACTCCTTCACCATCTAAATTATTCAACAATCCTATTTCAAGGGGCGTAGTAGTCGGCATTCCCAACTTAATTGTTCTAGGTGTATTTTTAACCAGCAACTGGTAACCCTTGAGCGAATTCATTTTCTTGATCTGCTCAGGAATATATTCAATATTTTCTTTTGTTAGCCACGATAAAGGAATACTGCCTTTTGATACAGCAATTAGCTTACCATATTTCGTAACGGATGCACTTACCTTTAAGAAATCACCCTCTTTCCAGTAGTTTCCATAAACAAGAGTCTGATCTACAGTGCTTCCTTTGCTAATTTTAACATTATATTTTCCTGCGCTAACGAGTGCTGAAGCAAACTCCTGATTCCATTTCTTAGAAAAATTACTAATAAGACCTGTATTCTCAAACGTGAAGTCGTCAATGAAAATAGTGCCATCTATTTGACCAAGTTGAAGAAAAAGTCCATATGCAACAAAATATGCTGATTCACTTAAATTTAAGTCATTTGGTTTTAGTAATAAATTAATCTCATTTATAAGTTCCAACTTTTGACTATTAATTTTATCTAAATCAATATCGGCATACATTTTTCTGTTCAAAGCAATGAGTAGTGCTCTTGCTTCATCAATATTACTCAAAATCGGCATAGCCTCATAGAAACTCTTCAGAGCATTCTCCTTAACACCCTTCTTCTCATATTTCTGCCCCTCCTCAAGCTTTTGGTCAATATCCTCAATGCCTGATTTTATAAGATTGCGATAATAAAAAGTAAGTTCCTTTTTATTTACAAAAGCAATAGCATATACCTCCTTTTTCTTCCTGTCGTAATAACTTCGTGCAGTTAAACCGCTAATATTTGCCTTTGAGATGGATACACTCTTCGAAAGGAACTCTTCATCGGACTTTCCATTTTTGTTGCTAACATTCAGACTATTATTAGTCTCTATTTCAACCTGAATTCCCTGAATGAGTTTGTCTTTAGCCATAGTCTCATAAACAGATTTTAGTTTGCCAGCGTCTTCATCAGTAGTATTAATACCTGAAACAAAGCCTACTAAAAAATCACCTTCTGGATACATATTCTGCCTTTCGTAATACTGAGTCCAGCTAGGTTTTTGTGCAAATGAAGAAATTACCCCACACAAAATGGCAACAACAAAAAATATTTTTCTAGTAAGTATCATATAAACATTATTTCACATCTGATTTATGAACATATCCGGTTTTGGTACCTCTAAGTTGGATTTTATAGTATGCACCGCTTTTTTCAATAATTTTAAACTCAAGACCCCCTGGAACTTTAGCAGCAATTTTAGACTTCTTATCCGGAAGCTCATAAACAATAACCCTGTCACCACTTGTGCCTCTAATTTGAACCTTGTCGGCAAGTGCAGTTTTCAAACCGTCGCCGGTAAAAGTGTAAGCTTCCACGGGTCTGTCAATATCTTCAAGATACTGATTTACACCTATTCCGGCTTTTGCCCTTTTTACAGCCTCACTATAATTATGGTTTGAGTAATTCAGGTCGTAAGCAATACTGTAATATTCAAGAGCATCGGAATTAGATCCTACCATTTCGTAAATAATTCCTAAATTATATGCTGCTTTTGGGTTATATGAGTCTGCCTCAAACATGGCATAAACAATTGGAAATGCCCTATCGAGGTCTCCAATTTTAACAAAGTTTAAGGCTTCTTTTCCTTTATTTTTAAACTCTTTAAGTTTTATCTTTTCAAAGTCGTATTTTATATTTTGATAACCCGGAGCAAAATAATCAGTAAATTTTCGTGCTAGTAATTTCATCGCTGATTCAGCCATCACATTTGCGTTGGGAATTGATGATATTGCATCTGAGCATTTTCTCATACTCACCGCAGCCACGGCTGATTTAGTTCCAACAATCTGTGCTGTTTCAACACTTACCATTTTCATTGTTCCTTTTGCAGTAACTATTCTTTTCAAACATGGATAATCAGTACCGCTCCGCTCATCGGTACTGCTATAATTCACATTGCCCATAATTATAACATCCAATCCAAGAAGTCTTCCTACTTCTGCTGCAGAACTTTCGTCTAAAGCACCACTTAACGAAAGACGCTGTTCTTTTAACACTTTCTGCAACTGGTTGCGCTCGATAACCTGATAGAAATCGGTTTTTACTCCTTTCACAAATGTTTTACCTTTTTTTGCTTTCTTTAAACCAAAATAATTTCCGCCTTCATCGTAAATTCCCCTTTGTTGGTCAAGTAAGTCTGCAACGATTAAGTCGGTAACAATTTTATTCATATTCCAGTTATTGGAACATTGAAATTCGAGTACACCTATTTTTTTAACTGTATAAAATGTCTTTTCGGGAGCCTTTAAAATAAAACACTCAACAGATTGCGAAAAGAGTCCCACGCTAACTGATAGCAAAATTACTACAATAATAATTTTAGATTTCATATACATTAATTTAGTTTATTTTGAACACTCTGTATTGTTTTCGCTTAGAAGCTACCTTAATTTTTTTATAAGCATTATTGTTACTAATATTTTCAATTTCATCTAATAGTAATAACGCCTGATCAAATTTACCAAGTTCGCGGTGCATTTCTGCTAACATCAAAAGTTCATCATCATTTTCAGGTTTGTAAATGTTTATCAACCTATTAAGATTATCCTTGAAAAGAGTGTCAGATTTTTGGCTTAATTCATCTCTATTAATTTTAAATTCTTTTCTTTCTTTAAAAAGCTTTGAGTAAATTTTGCCGGTATCGCTCCTACTACTATTGTTTAACAAATGCCACAACTTAATCCTTAAATAAACTTCCCTTTCAACTGTATTTGCAAAACCTTTCTCTAATAGTTCTGAGAGATATGTAGCAAGTTTAATTGAATAATCAGAATCAAAGGCAAAGGGCAGATCATGAAAATCTTTTGCTTCAGGA
>CAZGWS010000188.1:0-5942 GCA_964528805.1 uncultured Lentimicrobiaceae bacterium
AAAGTTTGGATTCAGGTCTTCATCTGTTGGATAAAACTTTTGTTTATTTTCTTCAATTCTAAACTCTGCAAACCGTTTTAACTCAACAAGAAATGATAATTGATAAAGAAAAAGGTCATGCAATTTATCAATACTTTGAAGTAATTGTTTTTCGCCGCGTATCACATCGGTAATTCCGCCTGTATGCCACGAATATAACGATTGAAGTACTTTTATTCTGAGGTGTCTTCGATATAACATAATAATGTTCCTATTTGTATGAACTTTTTTGGTATGCAAAAGTACTTTATTTACATAATGTTTTTCATTTTTTTTATATTATTTTCACACCTGTATAGAATATATACTATTTTTACCGTCAACTTTGTTATTACAAACTTATTGCACTATGACCATGATTAATTGGAACGATTATCAGTTTACAGATAAAACTATTTTAATTATTGAAGATGTAGAATCAAGTATAAAGTTTTTCGAGGC
Organism: uncultured Lentimicrobiaceae bacterium; assembly: GCA_964528805.1. Lineage (GTDB taxonomy): Bacteria > Bacteroidota > Bacteroidia > Bacteroidales > F082. Next base: position 481 of record CAZGWS010000188.1, read on the forward strand.
AGCTTTAAGCAAAATAAATTCAAACCTACTTTGGGCAATTGGTGGAGATGATGCAATTAGAGTATTTGATGATAATCGCAATACTATTGATTTAGTACTATTAGATTTGAATTTGCCGGTTGTTAATGGGTTTAAAGTGTTAGAGCACATAAAAAAAGTATCGCCAAATATTCCTGTAGTTGTACAAACTGCGTATTTGTTTTCCGGTGAAGAAGAAAAGAGCATATCAATGGGAGCTAATGCTTTTATTGCAAAACCGGTACACCTTGAGCTACTGCTTAATACATTTTCAAAATATTTAAAATCTACCCCGACAGTTTGATATATTTTGATAATCTAAATATTTGTTTACTTGTTAAATATTAAGTTTTAACCTATCGTAAGCAGCATAAACTCCTTTAGGAAGTTCCTTTTCAAGCAAATCGTGGAACCCCATTTGATGACTTATATGAGTTAAGTATGATTGTTGTGGTGATAGAAATTTAATTATTTGTAAAGCTCCTGCAAGATTGTAATGAGAAGGGTGTGTTTCATGCCGCAGAGCATTAATAACGAGTACCTTACACCCATCTAATTTAATTAATGAACGAAGTGGTATATAGTTAGTATCAGTAATGTATGCAAAATCGCCAATTCTAAATCCAAGCACTTGTGTGTTAAAATGAAGAGCTCTTATTGTTATTATTTTTGTGTTGTTTATATAAAAGTCATCATCACCAATAGTAATCATGTTATATTTTGGTAACCCGGGATAATTATTTTTAAAAGCGTACGAGAACTCTCGTTTAATCTCTGCCTGGTCGCACTTTGTAGAATAAATATCCATTGGCTTTTTTGAGATATAATTATAAGATCTAACATCATCAAGACCACCAATATGATCGCGATGCGAATGCGTTACAAGTATAGCATCAAGGCTTGTAACATTTTCTCTTAACATTTGATAACGAAAATCAGGACCTGCATCAATACTAAGAACGAGGTTGTCAACTTCAACCAAAGCAGAAGTACGCAGACGTTGATCTTTTTTTTGACCAAATTTACAAACGGGGCATGTACATGCCGGTACCGGTACACCTTGCGAAGTCCCTGTTCCTAAAAATGTTACTATCATTTTATTATGTTTATGGCAATTATGAGATTGTGCATATTAGATGTTATGTAATTATTTACTTGTTAAAACAAACCATCATTTCTATATATCTCAAGTTGAACTTCTGAAAAAGGATTTATTTTTGTACTTTTATTTTTGGTAAGATTAGTAACGTCGCCGGTTTCAAAGTTTACTTTTATAATATCCCCATCTTCAAGATTAATTTCGTCAAACGACTTGTATGTAAGGATTGGAAAAGGGGCATTAATAGCATTTCTTTCATAAATGGCTCCAAATGATTCGGCAATAATAGCTTGGATGCCGAGTGTTTTGAAGCCATCAACAGCCTGCTGACGAGAGCTGCCGGCGCCAAAGTTTTTGCCTGTAACAACAATATCACCGGTATTAACCTTTTGTGCAAAGTCTTCGTACCCTGCAAGGTTATCAAAAATATATTGTCCCATTTCAGCAGGATCCGTAATTTGCAGATAGCGATTATGATAAATCATATCGGTATCAATATCATCTTCTTTAATATACCAAACGCGACCTTCTACTTCTGTTATTTTTGTTGATTGGGTGCTTTGTTTTACTGCTTTTTCGATTCTTACATCAAGATCCTCATAATCAAATGTCAGTGGTTCATCCGGGATACTGTTTTCACTTGTAATATAACCTGCTATTGCCGATGCAGCTACAGATGCCGGAGATGCTAAATAAACACTTCCTTTACCTTGCTTACCCGGGAAATTTCGATTACCGCTACTAATTGTTACTTCCCCAGGACCATTTTGCCCAACCTGTCCGGCAGCACAACCGGCGCAACCGGCATTGGAAAATAGAACGCCAGCATTTTTAAATATTTTAATTATACCTTCATTTAGGCATTGCTGCCATATGTCGTCTGTTGACGGAACAATTTTAAGAACCACACCCGGAGCAACTTTCCTGCCTTTTAGAATTTTTGCTGCTGCACGCATGTCTTCCATTCTACCGTTTGTGCAACTACCAATAAACCCGGAGTCAATTCTTATTTTACCTTGTGATGTAATGTCAACGGTATCGTGTGGTTTGCCGGGTAAACTAATCATAGTTACAAATTTACTGACATCAATATTATGCTCTGCCTCATAATCTGCATTTTCATCTGCGTAAATTTTATCAAGTTTTCTACCTGTACTATTTTCACAATATTGCATAACAGCATCATTAGGCGGAAATATTAATATGATGGCTCCCATTTCAGTGCCCATAGATGCAATTGTAATACGTTCATCAAGTGTTAGTTTATCAACCTCATCACCATAAAACTCAACTGCTGCTCCAAGTAAACTGTTTGCACCGAAATGATGTAATAAGTTTAATACAATATCTTTGGCCGAAACATTAGCCGGTCTTTTTCCAATAAATGTTATTTTAACTGTTTCTGGTACTTTAAACCACGTTTTGCCTTTATTGAAAGCAGCACTTATATCTTTGTCGCCCATCCCTTGACCAAAGGCACCAATAGCACCAAGTATATTTGCATGAGAGTCGGTTGTTACAGCGGTACTTCCCGGCCAGGCAAGACCTTCACTAATTAAGGTGTGGGTGCCAATTCCATTATCAATGTCAAATACTTTGATGCCGTGTTTTCGAGCATATGTACGCACAATTTGCTGATTAACAGCATATTTCTGATCACTACCTGTTGGGTTAGTATCAAATGTAAAGAATGTTTTTGAAGTATCATCTATTCCTAATCCATGATCTTCAAGATTTTTAACAACGTTTGGTCCGCCAAAATCACGAGCTACTCTGGCATCAATGTTTATGTCAACAATTTGTCCCGGTACAACTATTTTGTTTCCCGAATGGGCAGCAATTATCTTCTCTATAATATTCATTTCACGTAAATTTAATGAGGTTCAAAAATAATACAAAAGGAATATACATTTGCAAGATGTTATAAAATTTTAAAAAAGAGTATTGACTAATAGCCTAAGCCACTACTTTTATAAAGTTTAGTTGCTTTTACTACAAATTGAATTTACAAAATACAATTGCGAAACTGATATTTAATATATTTGTCAGATAAATGAATAAAGATGAAATTATTATGAAAAGAAGAAATGACTTTCTATTTGGAATTGACAACAGCATTATACTACTAATTTCTATCGTCGCCTTTGTATTGCTTTTCCCAATTATTGACAACAAAGTAATAAATGATCTTTTTATAACTTTATCATATACATTAGTGCTGTTATCAATATTCTCAATAGTCGAGAATAAGTCGAAATTCCTTTCGTATGCTATCATTATTGCAATTATAGCTAATATTGTGATGTTTTTTGCTAAAAACGACATTGTGCAAGTGGTAGCTTTTTCAATAAGTATAATAACTTTTACACTTTCAACCGCAGTACTGATAAAGCATGTTGCTACAAATAAAAATGTAACAAGTGCTGTAGTAATTCAGGCAATATGCGGGTATTTACTCATAGGCATTATTGGTGTATTGTTAAATGCAATACTACTAACACTAAATGAAAATGCAATACTTTTTTCTCATACAGCGAACAAATTCAGCTCAATAGTTTATTATAGCTTTATAACCTTAACCACCATTGGTTATGGTGAGATAGTACCACAAAGTGTAACTGCAAGATCCATAAGTATTTTCATAGGTGCGTCGGGTCAAATTTATCTAACAGTAGTAATTGCCCTCATTGTGGGTAAGTTTCTAAGTTCAAAATTAACGATTCATAAGTAGGGCTTGCTCAAAAGGTTGGAAGTGCGTTAGATTTGGAGGTTGTGAATTGTAGATGTATAAATACTTCAAGATGAACAAGTTTCAAAGATGATGTGCTTCCGGACAGCCAAAAATATTAAATTTTGAAATGAATAAATGTAAGCCTTTTATGCAGTTCAATGGAAAATCCTTATCTTATTGACAATATATATTATATGCGTTTTTCAGCAGGGGCTAAGTAGTGTTTTGATTACTGCTATACGGTCATATAATCTCCCACGTAATGCTTGTATTCATTAGTATAAAGATTATTTTTATCTCTGATAATGATATCTTCGGAAATTACTGATTTCGAGTTCTTGAATCTAAATTCCAAATTAATCCTGTTAGGCGTTTTGTTGGGTTTAGGGTAAATAATTTGTTGCTTTCGCAGATATAAATTGAAGGAGTTTGCTGTTGTTATAAAATCATCTGAGCTGTTGATGGGCAGTACGATGCAAAATTTACCTGCTGCCGACAGGAGTGAGGCTGCACCTTTGCATAACTGACTGTGGGATAATGTACTCGTATGACGTGTTGAACTACGCAACTCAGATTTGGGTAACACTCCTACGGAAAAAAATGGAGGATTTGATATTATCAAGTCGTATTTTTTGGTAGTGTAACCAACAAAATTATTGAAATCATCGTGATAAATTGATAACTGATACTTAGGCATTGCTAAGAAATAACTTGACCATTCAAGCTTGCTCTTTTGCACGCTAACTTCGTTAAAAATACTCGCCGTAGCTATGGCTATGCCTGTGTTTTTTGCCTTGTTATCGCACAAAATAACTTCGCTTGCTTTAGTCAACTTATTTCGTAGCAAAGCATTGGAAAAATTATTAAAATTAAGTTCTGCTTCTTTAGCCGAACTGCTATCAAGTTCTACAGCATCAATTGTTGCATTTGTGCGAGTTGCCAAAAGTAATGCAATAATTCCGCTGCCAGTACCAACATCTAATATATTTTTAGCACCTGCAACATCGCACCATACAGATAGCAAAATTGCGTCAGTTCCAACTTTCATTGTTGAGTTGTTGTGGAAGATAATAAACTGTTTAAAATAAAAAGGATTATCCAAACTCATGTTCAACTTTTGTATTATTGCATTATGCTGTTTGAGCAGGTCAGCGAAGAAAATTATTTTAAATAAACATCCAGCAATCCCTCGGGCGCAGTTATTGACATAATATTTCGCTCACGATCAACATTTGTAATTATCTCACTACTAATTGGTATAAGCACTTCTTTTTCACCGATAAAAATTTGTAACACAGCCTGATTGGGGTATTCAAGCACTGCACTTATTGGTCCTATGATACCATAATTTTTATCAACAACCATCATGCCTTTTACTTCGTGATAGTAAAACTTGCTTCCTGTAAGTTCGGGCAGTAGCGAAAGTGGCAGAAAAATATCCTTATTTATAAGTTTACTTGCCGTTTCTATGTTATCAACATCAATAAAACTCACAACGGCTTTGTTGTTTAATAAGCTCAAGTCATTAATAAAGAATGGTACCAAACTACCTGCGATATTAACATAAACTACATCAATATCAATGTACTCATCTGGCTCATCGGTATCAAAATA
>CAZGWS010000189.1:0-5934 GCA_964528805.1 uncultured Lentimicrobiaceae bacterium
ACATATTTCAGTTCCTCGTGCTGTAAAAGCAATCCTGAGGCTTCTTGATTTATGAAGAAGGGTGGAGAGATTAGGCTCTGCGAAGCCCTGGCAACCTTCCTGCAAGGGAAAAGGTGCCAATACCTAACCATTCGTTTAAAACGTATGGAAATGATAAGTTAAAGTGTAGTGTTAGTAAATGTTTTTTTTGATTTTACAAATGTATAGTGCTAACATTCGCAAGTTTTAAACAATTTTTGGGAAACCCTGAGTTTTAGTAGGATACTACTAATTTGCATGTAAACCCAATTATATTAATAAACCGGTTATGAAGCCCGATATTAAAGTTGAACTAAAAAAAAGAATCCTTGTGCTTGATGGTGCAATGGGTACTATGATTCAGAAATACAAGCTTACAGAAGATGATTACCGGGGTGATAAATTTAAAAATACTACCTCATTACAAAAAGGTAACAACGATTTGTTAAATATTACTCAACCCGGAATTATAGGTGAAATACACAAAGAGTATCTATCCGCCGGTGCTGATATTATTGAGACAAATACTTTCAACGGCACACGTATTTCACAAAGCGATTACGGACTGGAAGAGCATGTGTATGAGATTAATTTTAATGCAGCAAAAATTGCAAAACAAGCAGCTGATGAGTTTACGAAAGCTGACGCTGATAAACCCCGATACGTAGCAGGGTCGATGGGGCCAACTAACAAAACGGCATCTATGTCTCCCGATGTTTCCGACCCCGGGTTTCGCAATATTACTTTTGATGAACTTAGAGATAATTATTACGAGCAAGCAAAGGCTTTAATTGATGGTGGCGTTGATTTATTTTTAGTTGAAACAATTTTTGACACATTAAATGCCAAAGCAGCTTTGTTTGGGATTAACATGTTGATGGAAGAGCTTGAACGACGCATTCCTATAATGATTTCGGGGACGATTGCCGATGCCAGCGGGCGTACTTTGTCGGGGCAAACTTTGGAGGCTTTTTTTAACTCAGTTTCGCATATCGATATGCTTAGTGTGGGGCTAAACTGCTCACTTGGTGCCGAACAAATTCGACCTTATCTTGCCGAGTTATCTAAAATTGCACCTTTCAACGTAAGTGTTTATCCAAATGCCGGATTGCCAAATCAGTTTGGTGAATACGACGAATCGCCGACGCAGTTGGGAGTTCATATTACAGATTTTATTAAAAATAGTTTTGTGAATATTGTTGGAGGCTGCTGCGGAACCACACCTAATCATATAAAAGTAATTGCCGAAATTGCAAAAAACGCTGATGTTCGCAGAATTCCTGAAAAAGATAACACTACAGAAATAAGCGGTCTTGAACCAATAAAAATAAATAAGCAAATAAACTTTGTTAACATTGGCGAACGAACAAATGTAAGCGGATCGCGTAAATTTGCAAGGTTAATTCGTGAAAAAAAATATGAAGAAGCATTAACTGTTGCTCGGCATCAGGTTGAAGGAGGTGCTCAAATTCTTGATGTTAACATGGATGATGGAATGCTGGATGCTGAAAAAGAGATGGTTATATTTTTAAACTATCTTGCATCCGACCCCGATGTGTCAAGGTTACCTGTTATGATTGATTCATCAAAATGGGAAGTTATTGAAGCGGGATTAAAATGTATTCAGGGCAAGGGTATTGTTAACTCTATAAGCCTTAAAAATGGCGAAGAAGAGTTTCTGCATCATGCAAAATTAATAAAAAGCTATGGTGCAGCAGCAGTTGTGATGGCATTTGATGAAGACGGACAAGCTGCAGATTTAGGGCGTAAAATAGCAATCTGTAAACGAGAATATAACCTGCTAATTAATATGAATTTCCCTGCCGAAGACATTATTTTCGACCCTAACATACTTGCCATTGCCACCGGTATTTTTGAACATAATAATTACGCCGTTGATTATATTAACGCAATAAAATGGATAAAAAATAACTTGCCACACGCTAAAGTAAGTGGTGGCGTTAGCAATCTGTCGTTTTCGTTTAGAGGCAATAACACAGTGCGCGAAGCTATCCACTCAGTTTTTCTTTTTCATGCAATAAGTGCAGGTATGGATATGGGAATTGTTAATCCTGTAATGCTTCAAATTTATGACGAAATCCCAGACACTCTGCGTACGCTTGTTACTGATGTTGTGCTAAACAAAAGGAAAGACGCCACCGAGAGGCTGTTGACTTTTGCAGAAACTATAAAAGATAAAGGGCAAGGTAAAGATGTTAAGTTTAAAGAATGGCGAAAGCTGCCTGTTGACAAACGTCTTGAACATGCTTTAGTTAAAGGTATTACTGAATTTATTGAAGAGGATGTTGAAGAGGCTCGTAAACATTTCTCAAGTGCAATTGATGTTATTGAAATATCATTGATGAATGGGATGAATATTGTTGGCGATTTGTTTGGTGCCGGAAAAATGTTTTTGCCCCAGGTGGTTAAAAGTGCTCGGGTGATGAAGCAGGCAGTTGCATATTTATTGCCGTTTATTGAGTTGGAAAACAACGGCAAGCAAATTAGCAATGGCAAAATTGTACTTGCAACTGTAAAGGGTGATGTGCATGATATTGGTAAAAATATTGTCGGCGTTGTGCTATCGTGTAACAATTACGAAGTAATTGACCTTGGTGTGATGGTCCCAGCTGAGAAAATTTTGGCGGCTGTTGAAAAGGAAAATGCAGACTTGCTTGGCATCAGCGGGTTAATTACTCCATCGCTTGAAGAGATGGTGTATATAACAACGGAACTTGCACGAAAAAAAATGAACATTCCGCTACTTATTGGCGGAGCAACTACATCAGCAATTCACACGGCTGTAAAAATTTCACCAAATTATAATCACCCTGTAATTCATGTACGCGACGCATCCAAGGTAATTGGTGTTGCTGGAAAGCTTTTGAGCATCACCGAAAGAGATTCTTTTTTGAATAAAATAGAAATAGAATATAACAGATTACGTAATAAACATAGTAGAAATGTAGTCGATAAAAAATACATTAGCCTGAGTAGTGCTCGTAAAAATAAATTTACTCCCAACTGGAATAATTTTAATCCTGCTAAACCTAAGATAATTGGTGTTAAAGTTCTGAAATATATAAATTTAGATGATATTAGAAAATATATCGACTGGACATTCTTTTTTCATGCATGGCGATTAAATGGTAAATATCCTGCAATATTGAAAGATCCGGTTAAAGGCGAAGAAGCTAAAAAGCTGTTTGATGACGCACAACATATGCTCAACTTAATAATTGCCGAAAAATGGCTTACAGCAAAAGCAGTCTTTGGAATTTTTCCGGCATACGCTGATGGCGATGATATTGTTGTTATGGATAAAAAACAAAATAAGCATTGTGCTTTTCGATTTTTACGAAATCAGGAAAAGAAAAATGAAAACATCCCTAACTTGTGTTTAAGTGATTTTATTGCACCTAAAAATGATGCTTATACTGATTATATTGGTGGTTTTGTGGTTACTACCGGGCTTGGTATCGAAAAATATATTGATAAGTTTACGGATGATAATGACGATTATAGTGCGATTATGTTAAAAATACTCGCCGACAGGCTTGCAGAAGCTGCTACTGAATTGTTACACGAAAAAGTTAGAGTAAACTATTGGGGATATGCCTTTGACGAGGATATCAGTATTGAAGATAGCATTAGAGAAAAATATAGAGGAATCCGTCCTGCCCCAGGATACCCGGCTTGTCCCGAGCATTCGGAAAAAGAAACATTATTTAAACTGCTTAATGCGCAAAAAGAAATAGGAGTAAACCTTACCGAAAGTTATGCTATGTATCCTGCATCATCGGTAAGTGGTTTTTATTTTTCACATCCTGATTCACAATATTTTAATGTTGGCAAATTATTGCCTGATCAACTTGAAGATTATGCAAACAGGAAAAATGTGAGTGTTGAAGAAATAAAAAAAATATTACCAATGAATATTTAACCTGAAAAATACACAGTCTAATTAAATTTATCAGATAAACATTGGGATTAAAAATAGAAATTATGGAAAAGACAGTTATACAACATATTGAAGAGTCAGAGAAAACACTATTTTCGTTTGAGTTATTACCACCCCTCAAAGGGCATAATTTTGATTCCACACAAGAGGCTATCGATCCTCTTCTTGAGTTTAGTCCATCATTTATAAACATAACTTATCACCAACAGGAAGTTGTTTACGAAAATGCCGGCAATGGATTAGTGCGAAAACGTACCGTACGAAAGCGACCGGGGACTGTTGGAATAGCAGCAGCCATTAAATACAGGTACGGCATTGACGTAGTTCCACATATTATTTGCGGAGGCTTTAGCAAAGAAGATACTGAAAATGCACTAATCGATCTCCAATTTCTGGGCGTTAATAATTTACTTGTTGTAAGGGGAGACCCTGAGCCGGGTAATAGAGTATTTAAGCCGGAGCCGAACGGAAATGAGCATACTATCGACCTTGTTGAGCAAATTGTAGGCTTAAATAATGGAAACTATCTTGATGAAGAACTGGCAAATACTCGATCAATGAACTTCTGTATAGGAGTTGCAGGTTACCCCGAAAAGCATGGCGAATCTCCAAATATTGAAAGCGACTTGTATTTCTTAAAAAAGAAAGTAGATGCCGGAGCCTCGTATATTGTTACTCAAATGTTTTATGACAATCAAAAATATTATGACTTTGTAAAATTATGCAGAACTAAAGGAATTAATGTACCGATTATTCCGGGATTAAAGCCAATTTCAACTAAAAGTCAACTTGCAAATATACCAAAAACATTTAATGTTGATTTGCCGGTAACTCTTGTTAAAGAAGTCCTTAAATGTAAAAATAACGAGCAAGTAAGACAGGTTGGTGTTGAATGGGCTGTTAAGCAGTCGAAAGAGCTGTTAAAATTTGGTGTGCCTGTATTACATTATTACACTATGGGGAAATCGGATAATATACAAAAGATTGCAAAGGAGGTTTTTTAGCATGATTGAGTTTTAATTTTTAAATTACATTCAAGATCAAATCTCATATTTATTCAATAATCCTAATAACTTTAGTCTCTCCGGCATTTAAATCAAACCAAAAAATTATCTCATCATCAACATGTTTTTGCTTTGGGATTATTCCATCAACAGAAACTGCTTTTGCCAGAGCTACCATCGAAAGACCTTTAATATTATTGTATCCGTTGTTGGTCAGCCTAACTCTTCCGTCGGGCAATAGCTGATATTTAACACTATCAATTGCAGTACGGTAATTGAGGAAATCATCAATTGTACAAACGTCTAATTTACCATCGTTTCGTAGCTTAGCCATATTTGCTAACGCTCTATTTAACCCGGGTTGAGCTATTATTGTTGAATCTGCACTATAGGTCCACATACCTTTTTTGGGGTTTACCCATGCCGGATATGAGTGGTTTATTTCAACGGCTCTATTATCAATTAAACTTTGTAATTTATTAATGTTGAAGAAATAATCCCATAAATATGGCTCTTTTACAAATAGTGCACTTGTTGTTGTCCAATGAATGATATTCTTACTTCGAGTTGGGTGCTGAAAATAATCAGGCTTTGGGAAGAAGTCGCCAAAACCACTATAAGGCTTCTCCAATGAGCTATCAAACTGCCATTCCTTAAAAGTGTTAAATTCCTCATAATAAGCGTTGTGTAAATACTTAACTCCGTATTTATTCCACAAATCAATGGCATAATATGGAGAACTTTTTAGGGTTCCATCGCAAATTAAATCTTCGCGATTGTTTTTTTTACCATTATTATTACCATGATCAATCCAAGATGCTGACCCAAAGTTTTGCTGCATATACGATAACGCCCGGTTTAATCTAAGTGGAGTTGTAGTAAATTGCTCAGGAGTATGGAGGCAAATATCACTACCTTTTCTCGAAATTTGAAATAGAAATTTTGAGAACA
>CAZGWS010000190.1:0-5930 GCA_964528805.1 uncultured Lentimicrobiaceae bacterium
ATTTTCAAAAATTTATGAATTAATCAGGATAGATTGCTAATTGCAGTCTGGGATTTTTTTGATACTCCGAGGTGCATTTTTAATATGTAACAATCCCAGTAGAAGACCGACCGGCAGCATCTATATTGAGACGGAAATACTTATGAGTTTGTATAGACGAATGCGGTAAAGTAACTATATTTATTATTTTTGCAGACTGATTGTGAAAATCATTAAAGATGATAAAAAACGAGAAAAGAACCGTGGACGTGATGATTAAAATGTATTGTAAATCGCACCATACGATTGATAATAACGATATATGTAAAAGTTGTGGTGACATACGAAACTATGCGTTTTTGCGTATTGACAATTGTAAGTTTGGAGCAGATAAACCTACTTGCGCAAAATGCCCTGTGCATTGCTATAAAAAAGATAGAAGAGCCGAGATAAAAGAAATAATGCGTTATTCGGGACCGAGGATGCTATTTAGGTATCCGCTATTAATTTTTCAACATATGATGAAAAATAAAAAAAGCTTTCCATATTAGAAAAGCTTTTATGTACCCAAGGCCGGGATCGAACCGGCACTCCAGGGAAGGAACTGGTTTTTGAGACCAGCGCGTCTACCAATTCCGCCACTTGGGCATCAATAAATTGATGAGGTGCAAAAGTAATAAAATCTTGTTACATGCATTAAAAATCCTCACTTTTATAGGCTAAATTTTATTTGGATGTGCTATGGAAATATCTAAAGAGTCTAAAGAGAAAAAATAATTCTATCTTGAATGCTTTTATTTCGATGAGATGAATTTTTGGATTTTACTGTTTATTTGTTATGTAGCCCCTGCAAGAAAACTCATCATTCTCAAGTCTTTGATAAAAAAGCATCAAAGACAAGGCTTTTGAAGTTTTTGAATTCAAGGAGTTTACTAATTCAAAAAACAAAAATAGCGCAGTATTTGATGTTTTATTGCAAAGACTATGTACCCACTGTAGATATACGCAATAGTATAGGCGGATATGCTTTTACCGAAATCATAGTTTCCTTTTTTCGTAATTTAGCCGCAATATTTGTAAAAAATGACAAAAATTCTAAATATAAGTGAGTTTCTATCCCTTTCAGAATCATTACCCGTTGTTGATGTAAGGTCTCCGGCTGAATTTAGTAAAGGGCACATCCCGGGTGCTTTCAATATTCCATTATTTTCTAACGACGAAAGAGCTGTTGTTGGCACAAACTATAAAAAAGAAGGAAAGGAAATTGCCGTAATTAGAGGTTTGGAGATAGTAGGTCCTAAATTAGCGTCATTTGTAAAAAAAGCTGCTGCCATTGCACCCAATAGAAAAATTATGATTCACTGCTGGCGAGGAGGGATGCGATCGGCAAGTATGGCATGGCTTTTTGAAACAGCAGGCTTTACAACATATACATTAGAAGGTGGTTATAAGGCTTATCGAAAATTTATCAGAAACAATTTTGACATACCTCAGAAAATTATCATCCTCGGAGGTTATACCGGAAGTGGTAAGACTGATGTACTTAAAGAAATTGAAAAAAAAGGCAGTCAATTCTTAGATCTCGAAGGAGTTGCTCATCATAAAGGTTCTGCATTTGGCATGATTGGTCAGCTGCCGCAACCTACAAATGAGCAGTTTGAAAATAACCTTGCCAAATATTGGATTAAATTGGACTTCAATAAAATAATATGGATAGAAGACGAAAGCAGACAGGTTGGAGGCTGTACTATCCCTGAAAACCTTTTTGAGAAAATGAGAACTGCCCCTCTTATAAAAATTGTTGTCCCTAAAATAATTAGAGAAAAGCGACTTGTAATTGAATACGGCGGTTTTGATAACGATCTGCTTTTGAAAAGTATAAAAAAAATAGAAAGAAGACTTGGAGGCGACAGAACCAATCAGTCGGTGTTAGCCCTCGAAAATGACGACTTGCAAAAAGTTGCCGAAATAACCCTTGAATACTACGACAAAGCTTATCTGCACGGTAATTTAAAACGTAATAAAAATCGAATATTTGAACTAAATATTACCAAGGACAATCCATCGCAAACAGCTGAAAAAGTGCTCAAATTTGCTAACAGGACAGAGAATAATTTATTTGGTTGATCTGTTGCTGTAATTCTTAAACTAAGTAAATTACCGCAACTAAATAATATGTTAAACCATAACAAATGTAAGTCTGTTTTTTTTAATTTACAAACAATTGCTAATACCACTAAACACTATGATTTATTTAGACTATAACGCAACAACTCCAATAAGTAAAGAAGTGGTGAACGAAATGAGACCATTTTTGGAAGAATACTATGGAAACCCTTCAAGTGTTCATGCATTTGGCATTAAAACTAAAATAGCTGTTGAAAAAGCTCGGTCGCAAATTGCCTCTTTTATTAATTGCCAACCCGATGAAATAGTTTTTACAAGCGGTGGCACCGAGTCAAACAACTTTGCAATAAAAGGCGCAGCTTTTGCAAATAAAAATAAAGGAAATCATATCATTACCAGTGCAATTGAGCATCCTGCTGTTTTCGAAGTTTGCGAATACTTATCACGTAATGGCTTTACTATCACTTATTTACCCGTTGACGGATATGGCATGGTTAACCCTCAAGATGTAGAATCAGCAATAACCTCTCAAACAATCATCATATCAATTATGCATGCAAATAATGAGGTTGGGACTATACAACCAATTAGTGAAATTGCAAAAATTGCACAATCAAATAACATAATCTTTCATACCGATGCTGCACAGTCGTTAGGTAAAATTGATGTCGATGTTAGTACCATGGGCGTTGACTTGCTGAGTATCGCTGGACATAAACTTTATGCACCAAAAGGTATTGGAGCTCTTTTTATTAAAAATGGAGTTACTCTGGAAAAACTTATACATGGTGCCGATCACGAACAAAATCTTAGAGCTGGGACAGAAAATGTACTGGAAATTGTTGGTCTGGGAAAAGCATGCGAAATTGCTAACGAAAATCTTGACAGTAACAAAAAACACTATAAAGAAACCAGCGATTATTTATTTAAACTTCTAAAAAAAGATTTACCCGAAATTAAACTAAATGGTCATCCGCAAAACAGATTACCAAATACCCTAAGTATCTCATTTCCAAAAGTAGAAGCAAACACGCTAATATCACGACTTGAAAATGTTGCAGCTTCTGCCGGAGCAGCCTGTCATTCCGAGAGTATCGATGTTTCTGCTGTTCTCGAAGCTATGCTTGTGCCAATTGAGTATGCGATGGGAACCATAAGGTTCTCAACAGGTAGAGACACAACAAAAAAAGATATTGAAGCCGCAGCTGCCGAAGTTGTCGAAAAAGTAAAACAGTTAATGCCACACACTAAAGGCAAACTCACTACCTCGCAAAATACATCCGGTATCAAACTCACAAAATATACCCACGGACTTGGTTGTGCATGCAAAATACGTCCACAAAACCTCGAAGCAATCCTCAGTACTATCAAGCCGTTTTTCGATAGCTCAGTGTTGGTGGGTACCGAAACTTCTGACGACGCCTCAGTTTATAAGATAAATGAAAATCAGGCTATCGTTCAAACTCTCGATTTTTTCACCCCCATTGTTGACGATCCTTACGATTTTGGTGCTATTGCCGCCGCCAATGCTCTTAGCGATGTTTATGCAATGGGTGCTAAGCCTTTGTTTGCACTAAACATTGTTGGCTTTCCCGAGGGGACGCTGCCAATGGAGGTGCTGCAACAAATATTAAGTGGAGCTCGCGATAAGGCTGCCGAAGCCGGAATCCCAATTCTTGGCGGTCATACAATTGAAGACCCCGAGCCAAAGTACGGTATGGTAGTAACCGGCACAATTCATCCCGATAAGGTGATGAAAAACACAGGAGCAGTCAATGGCGATGTACTCGTGCTTACTAAACCTCTCGGAATTGGCATACTGTCAACGGCATTAAAACGCAGATTAATTGATGATGACCTACGCAATAAAATTACAGAGATTATGAAAAGCCTTAACAAAACTGCCGCCGAGCTAATGCAAAACTATAATGTACATGCTTGTACCGATGTTACCGGCTTCGGACTGCTTGGTCACCTAAAAGAAATGACGGTTGGCTCAAAACAAAATATAAAAATAAATTTCGAGAGTTTGCCCTTTATCGAAAAGGCAAAAGAGTTGGCTACCGCCGGTGTAATTCCGGGAGGTACTTTTAATAACCTCGATTTCGTATCGTCAATAGTTGACTTCGGAAACCTTACCCGTACCCAGAAGCTGCTATGCTGCGATGCACAAACATCTGGGGGGCTGATTGTGGCAATGCCACCCAACGACGCTAAAAACTACCTTCGTGATCTTCACAAAAGTGGCATTAATGATGCAATAATTATTGGCGAATTTATTGAAGGCAGCGAAGGCAGAATATTTGTATCTTAATTTTTATCACTAAACAATAGTTCGTTAAGGTTTTATAACACATACTAAATCAAGTGCTTACAAGACAAGCGGTAAATAGCCACTATGCTGATAATCAATTCTTTGCGACTTAGCGGCTTTGCGAGAAACAAAAATTACACGAACTATTGACCAAAAAAAGTAACACAAAATAATTAACAACACAAAAATTATGAAAAAAAAACTATTCGGCAGCACACTCACCCAACTTCAAAATATTACCGCAAGTTTGCAACTACCAAAATATACCGCTAAACAAATTGCCGACTGGTTATACAAAAAAGATATTACCTCAATTGAACAGATGAGCAATATCTCAAAAAAAAGCCGGCAACTATTGCAAGAACATTTTACCGTTGGACTTACCCCACCGGTTACAGAGCAAACTTCTGCCGATGGCACAAAAAAATACCTCTTTAACATAGGCGAAAAAGGCGCAATCGAGTCGGCTTATATCCCTGAAAGTAAAAGAAATACATTGTGCGTATCATCGCAAGTAGGATGCAAAATGCGCTGCCTTTTTTGCATGACCGGCAGGCAGGGGCTTAAAGCTAATCTTACTGCGGGCGAGATAGTTAACCAGGTTCGTAGCCTTCCCGAATGGCATAAAATTACAAACATAGTTTACATGGGTATGGGCGAGCCGTTCGACAACCTTGAGCAGGTAATGCAGAGCCTCGAAATACTCACCGCCGACTGGGGTATGGGCTTCAGCAAACGTAAGATAACAGTAAGCACAATTGGAGTAATCCCGTCGTTAAAATATTTTTTAGAAAATAGCGAATGCCACCTTGCCGTAAGCCTCCACACGCCTTTCGAGAGCGAACGAAAAATGCTAATGCCCATAAGCCACATATTCTCAATCGCCGATATAATTAACGAAATTAAAAGCCACGATCTCAGCAAACAGCGCAGGATTTCGTTCGAATATATCGTCTTCAACGAACTTAACGACACGCCAAAACACGTCAACGAACTCGCACGCATACTAAACGGAATCAACTGTCGCATAAACCTAATCAGGTTTCACACCATCCCAAACACACCACTTGTGGGGACAAACGAAAGACGTCTTTTAAAATTTAAAGAAGCCCTAAATTCAAAAGGAATAATAACCACAATTAGAGCCTCCCGTGGGCAAGATATCGATGCCGCTTGCGGATTATTATCAACAAAACAAAAGGTTTAACAAGTATTTATTTTTATTTGGGCGGTAACCGTGCTATACGCTTTTAGTTGTTTCATACCTGCTGTTTGTTTGTAGTTAATGCGTGGGCTTTCTTCGTCAGCCTCCGCTTAACAACAACCAAATCAGCAGCTATTTCAACAAGCTAACGCTACTATCACTACCGCTGCACCCCCCCTATAAGGCAAGTTTGCAACTTGTGGTAATAAAAACACATCAAAAGCAAATATTAATGCGATTTAAGATTAATCCATCAGAATTAAGGAAAGTTAGTTGATAAAGCATATGAAACAAATATAGTAGTGC
>CAZGWS010000191.1:0-3867 GCA_964528805.1 uncultured Lentimicrobiaceae bacterium
CATATTGCACCTACTTTTGGTACTGACGACGACAGAGTAGCAAAACTAATGGGTATTGTCCCACTGCTTTTAACAGATAAAAATGGTGAGCAACGCCCAATGGTCGATTTTAAAGGTCGCTTTTTTAAAATTGAAGATATTGACAGTAAATTTATTGAAAAATTTATTGATGTTGAAAAATATAGCGAATTTGCAGGCAGATATGTAAAAAATGCTTACGATGCAACACTTGATACTAAGGATGTTACTTTAGATATTGATATTGCTGTAAATCTTAAAAAAAACAATAAGGCATTTAAAGTTGAAAAGCATGTTCACAGCTATCCGCATTGTTGGCGTACCGACAAGCCAATACTTTACTACCCCCTTGATAATTGGTTTGTTAAAACTACAGCCTTAAAAGACAGAATGATTGAGTTAAACAAAACCATTAACTGGAAGCCAAAATCAACCGGTGAAGGCAGATTTGGAAATTGGCTTGAAAATCTTGTTGACTGGAATTTATCACGCTCACGTTATTGGGGTGTGCCATTGCCAATTTGGGTAACAGAAGACCGCCTTGAAAAGAAAACCATTGGCTCGGCAGAAGATCTGAAAACAGAAATAGAAAAAGCTGTTGATGCAGGATTTATGAAAACAAATACCATGGTCAATTTTGAGCCGGGTAATATGAGTAAAGAAAACTATGATACTTTCGATTTCCATCGCCCATATGTTGATGATATAATACTTGTATCTGATACTGGGAAGAAAATGATGCGCGAACCCGGGTTAATTGACGTTTGGTTCGATTCAGGGTCGATGCCATATGCACAATTTCACTATCCTTTTGAAAATAAAGAAATATTTGAACGAAATTTTCCTGCAGATTTTATCGCCGAAGGAGTTGACCAAACAAGAGGTTGGTTTTTTACACTACATGCAATAGCATCTATGTTATTCGATTCGGTTGCATACAAAAATGTAGTCTCAAACGGACTCGTACTAGACAAAAATGGTAACAAAATGTCGAAAAGATTAGGAAATGCAGTCGATCCCTTCGTAACCTTACGAAAATACGGACCGGATGCCACCCGATGGTACATGATTACAAATTCGCAACCATGGGACAATCTTCGCTTTGATAGTTTGGGAATTGATGAAGTTAGAAGAAAGTTTTTTGGTACACTATACAATACGTATTCATTTTTTGCCCTTTATGCCAACATTGATGGCTTTACTTTTGCCGAAGATAAAATACCTGTTAGCGAGAGGATGGAATTAGACAGGTGGATACTTTCAGAGCTTAATACCCTTATTAAAAACGTTGACGAAGCTTTTGCAAATTATGAACCAACAAAAGCTGGTAGATTTATTCAATACTTTGTAAATGAGCATCTTAGCAATTGGTATGTGCGCTTATCGCGACGTAGATTTTGGAAAGGCTCGTATGCAAAAGATAAAATAGAAGCATATCAAACACTATATACTGTACTTGAAACAATTGCACAACTCAGTTCGCCAATAGCTCCGTTTTTTAGTGATAGATTATTTATTGACTTGAATAATGTTAGCGGAAGACATATTGAAATATCCGTTCATCTTACTGATTTTCCCATTGCTAATGATGGGTTAATAGATAAAGATTTAGAAGAGCGTATGGATCTTGCACAAAAAATATCATCAATGGTGTTATCATTACGTAAAAAGAATTTTTTACGTGTCAGGCAACCTCTTGCAAAAATAATGATTCCGGTATTTTCGGAACACACTTTACATCAAATAAATGCTGTTGAAGACCTTATTTTATCAGAAGTTAATGTTAAAGCTGTTGATTATATTACAGATGACTCCGAAATTCTTGTTAAAAAAATTAAAGCCAATTATAAGGCATTGGGACCTAAATATGGTAAACTAATGAAACAATTGGCCACCGAAATACAGAATATTAATCAGGGTGGAATTAAAGAATTAGAGCAAAACGGTAATTATACGTTATCAGTAATGAACCAAGATGTTGAAATTACCCTTGATGATGTTGAAATAAGTACGCAAGACATACCCGGATGGAGTGTTATTAGCGATAATAAATTAACTGTTGCCCTCGATATTAACGTTACACCTAAACTTAAAGAAGAAGGAATTGCAAGAGAATTTGTAAACCGTATTCAAAATATTAGAAAAGATAAAGGTTTTGAAGTTACTGACAGGATTAATTTGATTATTGAAAATAACAATTTATCTAATGATGCTTTTGTTAACTTTAATGAGTATATTTGCTCGGAAACACTATCTAAATTATCTATAGTTGAGAAACTAAATAATAAAGATGCCGATGAAGTTGAACTACTGGAAGGAGTTTCGGTATTGTTAGTAATAAATAAACAATAAATTGTAATGATATGAAAAATAATAAAAATAAATATTCTGATGCTGAACTTGAGGAGTTTAAACAAATAATTATTAATAAACTTAAAAAAGCAAATGACGATTTTGCATTGCTTACAGAAGCATATAGTAATAACAGCGAACACGGCACTAACGATACCTCACCTACATTTAAGGTACTCGAAGAAGGACAACAAGTTCTTTCAAAAGAAGAAAATAGCAGACTTGCTGCACGCCAGAAACGCTTTATCACTAATCTCGAAAACGCACTTCTGCGAATAGAGAATAAAACTTACGGCATTTGCAGGGTTACCGGAAAACTTATTAGTAAAGAACGCCTGAGAGCTGTACCACATGCAACACTAAGCATTGATGCAAAAAATAAAATGGCAAAGCCTGACCCAATTAACTAAGCGCAATTGAAAAAGTCAATTTTTGTAATAATTTTCGTCCTGCTTTCCGATCAAGTACTTAAATTTTGGATAAAGCTAAGCATGACCCTGGGCGAAGAAATTCCGGTAATCGGTAAGTGGTTTAATTTATATTTTACCGAAAATAACGGTATGGCATTCGGCATGCAATTTGGTGGCGACTTTGGAAAGCTTTTCCTAAGCGTTTTTAGAATCCTCGCTATCGTTGCCATAGGTATTTATCTTGTTATCATCATAAAACGTAACAAAAAAACCGGTCTTATATTAAGTGTATCTCTAATATTTGCCGGTGCCATGGGTAATATAATTGATAGTGTATTTTACGGTCTTATCTTTACCCAAAGTACATTCCATACAATTGGCTTAATTGCCTCCGAAGGTCAGGGATATGCCTCGTTACTACACGGTCGTGTTGTTGACATGCTATACTTCCCTTTTGTTGATTTTGCACAAGCAAACGGACCATCGTGGATACCATCGTGGCTTTACGGATATGATGGTCATTTTATCTTCTTCCGCCCAATATTTAATATTGCCGATTCGGCAATAACGGTTGGTGTGGCATGGCTTCTGCTTTTCGAACGAAAGAACCTTAATCTGTAACTGAGGCATTTACTCTACCTCTTTCCCTTTTCCCTGAAAAATATTTTTTAGCCTTTTTTATTACAGAAACAAAATTATTCTTACCTTCGTGAGCTGACATATTTTTGTATGTAATATAACCTATAAATAAACACACTATGAAAAAAACATTTGCCTTAATTACCTTAGTAGCACTATCAATTGTAATGTTTTCACAGGAAGAATGGACTTTATTAAATCCATATCCTACTGATAACGATTTACTCGACACCCATTTTATTTCAGAACAAGAGGGGTGGGTAGTTGGTACCAACGGCTTAATTATGTACACTAACGATGGATGCGAAACATGGGATATTCAACATTCCAATCCTGATGAATCGCTGTGGAGTATTTTCTTTATCAATGATTCTGAAGGATGGGCTGTTGGATGGAGTAGCATATATCATACCACTAACAAGGGAGTTACATGGACAAAACAAGACAG
>CAZGWS010000191.1:3967-5884 GCA_964528805.1 uncultured Lentimicrobiaceae bacterium
GGAGTAGCATATATCATACCACTAACAAGGGAGTTACATGGACAAAACAAGACAGGCCTTATGTTATGGGCGACCTTACTGATGTTTATTTTGCAAATCATGATACAGGATGGATTGTAGGAACCTACAAAATAATACTGAAGACTATTGATGGGGGTGAACATTGGAATAAAATTATGAATAATATTTCAGATGGACTCAGTTTTTCTAGTGTTGCATTTACCGATGATCTTCATGGCTGCGCTGTTGGAGGCGAAGCAGTTGGCTTTTATCAAGGATTTAGTATGGTAACAGCTGACGGTGGAAATACCTGGACAGACACTTCGCCAACAGATTGCGATGACCTTGAAGATGTTATTTTTACAGACTCCGTAACAGGTTGGGCTTGCGGACATAATGGGGCTTTAGTAAAAACTACTGATGGTGGTAACACCTGGGTTAAAAAAGTAGGACAATACTATAATAATTTTGACCAAATTCATTTTTTCGATGATAATAATGGCATTTTAATAAATACTAATTCAGTACGGTTAACATTTGATGCCGGCGAAACTTGGGACTCGGTTGCCCCTAATGTGTTTTCAACATTTATGAATAAGTTTTCAAGTTGGGATAATGGTAAAGGTATTGCTGTAGGTTATGCAGGATCAATGAGCAAAACCCTTGACGGCGGAAGTACCTGGGAGAGCATTTCATCTGATATAACAGATGCGATACTTGAAATAGGTTTTGTTAACCCCTCCAACGGTTATGCAATATCAGGACATTATGTGTTTAAATATTTAATTAGCACTACTGATGGTGGATACAATTGGAATGCGGATACAACAGTTGAAAACGGACCTTTTTATAAAATGCAGTTAACAGACCAATCAATATATTTGCTTAACACGTATTCACAATTGATGAAATCGCTAGATGGTGGTGAAAGTTGGGAATTATTAAATGTACCTGATAACACAACTCGTTATAATGACATTAAATTTGCTAACGAAAATACCGGTTACTTGTGTAGTAATAAAGGTTTGCTTTTTAAAACAATTGATGGCGGACAAACATGGGTAAATAGTTCATTAGACAGTAGTTACATCTTAAGTTCAATGTTCTTTATAAGTGAAGATACCGGCTGGATAATTGACCAACATAATAAGTTAATATTTAAAACTACTAACGGAGGTGGTAACTGGACATCAACTTCCCTTGGTGATAATTATATATATCAACCGGGGTCGGTATTTTTCATCAATGCAAATGAGGGATTTGCAACTACACATGAAGGAGTGGTTTTTAAAACAACAAATGGTGGCGAAACCTGGGAGGAGTTCTATACTTTTGAAGCCGGTCAGACTCCAAAAATTTATTTTATAAATGAATTAGAAGGATGGTACAGTACAAGTTATTCCGTTTATCACACATTTGATGGTGGAGTTACATGGGTAAATAAGCAAACTTTTGCATCAATGCTGCGTAGCATGTTTTTCCTTAATGATGAACAAGGCTGGATAGGTGGCGACCATGGGCTAATAGTCACCAGTAATTTTATAGTTAACGTAAACGAATTGAATGAAGATAATGCTACAGCTTCAGTATTCCCTAATCCTGCGAGCAATAATATTGAAATAAAACTTCATAATAAATATGCTAAAATTGGTGATATTAGGATATTTGACATGCAAGGGAAATTAGTAATGCACTTTAGTGGACTTTCTAAATCTAACACCTTTAAATTTAATGTTTCAGAGTTGATTAGTGGCACATACATTGCTAATGTTACTTCATCTAAAGGCGAAAGTTTAGTTAAATTTGTTGTAAAGTAGAATGTATATTTATATCATAACCCTACTACAAAGCCCTTAAAGTACGCAAAGTTAATTTAACTATTTTTGCAGCCTTAATTTAAGTACATGACTGCAAAAG
>CAZGWS010000192.1:0-5880 GCA_964528805.1 uncultured Lentimicrobiaceae bacterium
CCAATAACGGTATAATATAATCAAAGTTAAAAATATTCTTATTTTTGTAAACTTATGTTAACATTGTTATTAAAGCACTATTCTATGAATAAATCAATTATACTAACTATACACTATAGTATTGCTATACTTATTTTATTAATAATTAGCTCATGTGGTAAAAAGCAACAAAAAGCACGACAACCACTTGAAGTCTCGGTTGTAGAAGCAATACAGCAGGACATACCAATTTATCAGGATTTTATAGGTCAGGTATATGGACAATATGACATCCCCATACGTACAAGAGTTAATGGTTTTTTGGATGCAATACATTTTGAAGAAGGCAGATGGGTAAACAAGGGACAGTTACTTTATACTGTTGACCCTCAGCCCTTGGAGGCACAGCTTGCAGGCGAAATGAGTGCTTTGGCTGAAGCAAATACCAACTTAGCAAAAACTAAAAGCGATTTAGATAGAATAAAACCACTATCAGAAATAAACGCAGTAAGTAAAAGTGATTTGGATGCTGCTCAGGCAGAGTATGATGCTGCTAAAGCTAATGTTAAAGCCGTTGAATCAAGTGTACGAATTGCAAATATTAATTTGAGTTATTGTTGGATAAAATCACCAATCTCGGGACTAATAGGCAAAACGGCTGCTAAAGTAGGTGAATACGTAGGGCAAAACTCTAACCCTGTTATACTTAATGTAGTCTCGACAATTGATACTGTTCATGTTGAGTTTTATCTTGTCGAATCCGATTATCTTGGACTTGCTCGTAAATTTATCGAAAGTGCCAGACAGAAAAAAAATGCCAATTATATTAAAAGTGAAAATAAAACAGGGAAACTTAAATTGATATTATCAGACGGTTCCATTTTTAAATATGAAGGGCAAGTTGATTTTGTTGATCGGCAGGTAAATCCGGAGACAGGCTCGTTACTAATTCAAACTTCTTTTCCAAATCCTGATGACTTGTTACGGCCGGGGTTGTTTGCAAAAGTTAGAGCTAAAATGGATGAAATAAAAAATGCAATTATTGTACCCCAACGCTGCATAATGGAACTGCAAGGCACCCACTCTGTTTATGTTGTTAACGATAGTAGTAAAGTTGAAACACGACAGGTAACTACAGGCTCTAAATATGAAGATTACTGGATTATTACTTCAGGATTAAAAGCAAACGAACGAGTTGTTATTGATGCACTTCAAAAAGTAAAACCCGGTATGATAATTAATCCTAAGATTACTAAATACGAAAGTAAAACAACAAAACAATAAACTGTAAATATGTCTGAAAATAAAGGAAATTTTTTTGTAAACAGGCCTATTGTTGCAATGGTGATAGCCATTGTTATAGTTATTGTTGGGCTTGTAATGGTTATAGGATTACCCATTGAGCAATATCCAAATCTCACACCTCCTGTTGTTCAGGTTAGAGCCAATTATACCGGTGCTAACGCAATAACTGTTGAAGAATCTGTTGCCACACCCCTCGAACAGCAAATAAATGGTGTTGACAATATGATTTACATGAAGTCAACCAATGCTAATGATGGATCGATGTCGATTGATATTTCATTTGTGGTTGGTACTGACCCCGACATGAATACCGTACTTTCACAAAACCGAGTGAGTGCTGCTTCTGCTAAATTACCTTCTGAGGTGACTAAGTTTGGTGTAACTACCGAAAAATCGTTACCCAATATTCTCATGCTGATAACACTAACTTCTGATGGAGGAACATACGATCAAAACTTTTTAGGAAACTATGCTCTTATTAATATTAAAGACCAGCTTTCGCGGATAAAGGGAGTTGGCAGGGTTAACGTACTTGGTGCTTCTGATTATTCAATGCGAATTTGGATAAAACCTGATAGGCTTGCACAGATGGGGATTACCATTGCCGACATAAAAAATGCTATCAATCAGCAAAATATTGTTGTTCCCGGCGGTAAATTTGGAGCCGAACCGGCACCTCCCGGTACGGAATTTACCTATACTGTTCGCCTTCCTGAAAGATTTAGCTCACCTGAATCTTTTGGCGAAATTGTAATACGAACAACTCCCAAGGGTTCACAAGTAAAATTAAAAGATATTGCCACAATTGACCTTGGTGTTGAATCATATAATGCCTACACCCGGTTAAATGAAAAAACATGCTCGGTAATAGCACTTTATCAAGCTCCGGGTTCCAATGCCGTTGATTTAGCAAAGCAAGTTAAAACCGAAATGGATGTGTTACAAAAAAGCTTCCCAAATGGCGTTAAGTATAATGTTTCGCTGGATGCAACACTACCTATTACTGCCGGTATTAAAGATATCGTTATTACCCTGATAATAGCTATTTTTCTTGTTGTATTTGTTGTTTTTATCTTTATTCAAGACTGGAGGGCAACTCTTATTCCCACAATTGCAATTCCGGTATCTTTAATAGGTGCTTTTATCTTCTTCCCAATTATGGGCTTTACAATCAATGTATTATCCTTGCTGGGATTGGTACTTGCCATCGGTATTGTGGTTGATGATGCTATTGTTGTTGTTGAAGCAGTTCAGGTAAATATTTCCAAAGGCATGCAAGCTCGAGAGGCAACAATAGAGGCTATGCGGAAAGTTACAGCACCAATTATCGCTACAACTCTTGTACTTATTGCAGTATTTATCCCTGTTGCCGGCATGGTTGGTATAACCGGTAGATTATATCAACAATTTGCATTAACAATAGTTGTTTCTGTAATAGTTTCATCATTTAACGCAGTTTCATTAAGCCCTGCACTATCATCAATATTATTAAAAAAACCTGTCCCCTATGGTGGATTGTTAGGAAAGTTCTTTGGTGGCTTCAATCGCATAATGGGTAAAACTACCGATGCTTATATGAATTTTACAACAATCGTTGCCCGTAAGCTAAAACGAAGCATCATATTTATCGTCATTATCTCTATTGCTGCTGTAATATTTGGCAAATTAGTCCCCGGAGGCTTTATCCCGGAAGAGGATATGGGCTATTTCTTTGTTAATGTTCAGCTTCCTGATGCTGCATCGCTCCAGCGTTCAGATGTAATTACAAAAAAAATTGAAAAAATACTGCTGGATATTCCTGAAGCAAAATATGTAACAGGAGTTACCGGATTTAGTATGTTATCAGGATCTATGTCGTCTAATACCGGATTTATTTTTGTTACCTTAAAGCCTTGGGACGATAGAAAAAGGACTGTAAAAGAAATTATTGACAAGTTAAATCCTGTGTTATTTACTCAGGTTCTGGGAGCACAGGTATTTGCTTTTGGTCCTCCTGCATTACCTGGGCTTGGTAATGGCTCAGGATTTAGTATCATGATTCAGGATAAAGGAGGAAATACACCGGATTATCTTGCTGAAAATGCCAATAAATTCGTTCAGGAAGCAAATGAACGCCCCGAAATATCCAGAGCCTTTACTACTTTTCAGGCAAATGTGCCCCAGCGTTACATGGATGTTGATAAACAGAAGGCTCTTAAACTTGGTGTTTCGTTAGATGAATTATATAACACTATTGGCGCATTTATGGGTGGGTCGTATGTTAATGACTTTACCAGATTTGGAAGACTGTACAAAACATACATACAGGCAGAACCTAAATACAGAGTAAATAAAGAGCAAATAAATAACTTCTTCCTAAAAAATAACAAAGGGGATATGGTTCCATTGTCAACATTGGTAACCGTAAAAGATATCTCGGGTCCTGATTATACTAACCGGTTTAATTTATTTCGTGCAGTAGAAGTTACCGGAAGCCCGGGCAAAGGCTATACATCTGCACAAGCTATGAAAGCATTGGAAGAAGTAGCCAATGATGTACTTCCTGATGATATGGGTTATGCGTGGAATGCGATGTCGTATCAGGAAAATAAAGCGTCAGGGTCATTAATTATGATACTTGCATTTTCATTACTTTTTGTATTTTTAATATTATCAGCACAATATGAAAGCTGGTCGTTGCCAATAAGCATATTAATGGGAACCCCATTTGCAATATTTGGTGCTTTGGCGGCACTATATGTAGCGAGACTTTTTAGCCCATCTTTTGAAAATAATATTTTTGCACAAGTGTCTTTTGTTATGCTTGTGGGGATGGCTGCAAAAAATGCAATTCTTATTGTTGAGTTCGCCAACGATGAATTTAAAGAGGGTAAAGACCTGTTTAAATCGGCATTAAATGCTGCCAGAGCTAGATTCCGTCCTATATTAATGACAGCTTTTTCATTCATTTTCGGAGTATTTCCTCTTGTAATCGCATCAGGGTCAGGTGCAGAAGCCCGCAAAGTGATGGGTATGGCATTGCTTGGTGGAATGGCAGTAGCAACATTATTAGGCATTTTTATGTACCCAATGCTTTTTGTACTGGTTGGGAAAGTTGCCGGATACGAAAAGAAACGCGATAGGCTAAAAGCTCTTGAAGATAAGAAAAAGGATTAAAATTGATCAGAAATAGATTATGAAAAAAATATTATTACTCACATTAGGAATATCAATTTTCTTGTCCGGATGTAAGTTAGGTCCTGATTTTCAGAAACCTAATTATAAAAGTCCTGATAAATTTAGATTTGATTCGTTACCCACCGATACTATTGTTAATTTAGAATGGTGGAAATTATTTAACGATCCTGTTCTTGACACACTTATCATTACTGCACTTAACGAAAATAAAGATGTTATGGTGGCTGCCGCCCGAATTGAATCGGCAAAAGCTAATATTGGATATACCAATGCCGACCAATGGCCAACCATAGGATATAGCGTTGGTGCAGGTCGTGGTAATTTTATGGGGGCAAAACAGCCATCTACAACAAATAATTTCTTTGCGTACCCCGAACTGTCGTGGGAAATCGGTTTTTGGGGTAAATACCGGCGATTAAACGAAGTTGCTCAAGCTGATTTGTTGGCAAGTGAATACGGTATGCGCACTATTCAACTGGGTTTAATATCAAGTGTTGCCGGCACTTATTTTCAACTTCTTAATAATAAAGCTAAACTAAACATTGCTAAAAACACTTTAGCATCACGCGATAGCGGGTTGCTAATAATTGAAGCCAGATACAAATGGGGTGTTGTTGCCGAAATTGACTTAAATCAATCTCAGGTTCAGCGTGCAATTTCTGCTGTTGCTGTTCCTCAATATAAAAGAGCTATTGAACAAACTGAAAGCACTCTTAGCATTCTTCTTGGCAATAGCCCCGGCACTATAACTACTAAATTAAAACTCGTTGATATGGATTTCCCTCCTGATATTCCAACAGGGCTGCCATCACAATTATTGGAACGACGCCCTGACGTTAAACAGGCAGAAGCTTTATTGATGTCACAAAATGCTCAAATTGGAGTCGCTGAAGCTATGCGCTGGCCTTCGCTTAGTTTAACAGGACTTTTGGGAGTAGCAAGCAGTGACTTGTCAAGTCTGACAACCGGAGGATTAGCATGGTCGGCAAGTGCAAGCTTACTTGGTCCTATTTTCCAATTTGGTAAGAATAAAAAACGTGCCGAGATGGTAAGATTTGAGACAGAGGCATTATTGCATGATTACGAAAATACTGTTATACAAGCCTTTAAAGAAGTTGAAGATGCACTTGTAAGCATTCAAACTCTAAGAGAGGAGATGATTGCTCAGCAGATGCGCTATGTTGCTGCTATTAATGCCGAAAGACTTTCTGATAAAAGATATTTACTCGGCGAAACATCTTACCTCGAAGTATTAGAATCACAACGGCAGTCGTTTAACGCTCAACTTGACTTTACCCAAACACGTATGACTTTACTAAGTTCTTACGTGGAACTTTATAAGGCACTCGGTGGAGGTTGGTTATCACCCGAAGAAGAAAAAACTGCTGTAGCAATGCCCAAAAAGTAATAACTATTCTT
>CAZGWS010000193.1:0-5867 GCA_964528805.1 uncultured Lentimicrobiaceae bacterium
AGTGCTATTGAAATGGCTGCAATCCTGATGGAGATAAAGCAGGGCGATGAAGTTATTATGCCTTCTTATACTTTTGTTTCTACAACAAGTCCGTTTATCCTGCGAGGAGCCGGTTTAGTGTTTGCCGACAGTTTAGTAAATCATCCAAATATAGATATTGATAAGGTTGAGAAACTCATCACAAAAAAAACGAAGGTACTGGTAGTTATGCATTATGGCGGAGTGGCTGTTGACATGGACAAGGCAGTATCCATTTGTAAACGGCATAATCTGTTTTTGTTGGAAGACGTTGCACATTCCATTGCATCATATTACAACGGGACACCTTTAGGCAGTTTTGGTAATATGGCTACATTTTCTTTTCACGAAACAAAAAATATAAGCTGTGGAGAAGGCGGGTTGTTGGTTATTAATGATGAAAAATATATTAAACGAGCTGAAATAGTTTGGGCAAAAGGAACAAATCGTTCAGCTTTTTTGCGTGGCGATGTTGATAAATACGAATGGGTTGACGTTGGCTCATCATATTCGCCTTCAGAAATTATTGCAGCCTTCCTTTACGGACAGCTTACCCATATTGATGATATTCAACAAATGCGCATCGCAATATGGAACAGATATTACACAAACCTGATTCCTTTAGCAGATGA
Organism: uncultured Lentimicrobiaceae bacterium; assembly: GCA_964528805.1. Taxonomy (GTDB): domain Bacteria; phylum Bacteroidota; class Bacteroidia; order Bacteroidales; family F082. The sequence goes on from CAZGWS010000193.1 coordinate 651, forward strand.
AGGGTTATTCCGGTTAGTTAAAATTCCGGAATTTGCCACTAACAATGGGCATCTTTTTTATATACTTACAAAAAATAAAGAAGAGCGCAATGCTTTACTCGACTACCTGAACAACAACATGGTACAAGCTGTTTTTCATTATTTGTCGTTACATAGCAGCCCGTATTATACAAAGTTTCATGATGGCAGATCATTGCCAAATGCTGATAAATTCTCAGATACTCTGCTAAGGTTACCACTATTTTACGAATTACCTCTTGAGGTTGTTGATATGATATGCGAAAAAGTTGAAGCTTTTTTCAGGTAATCATTTCTCGTAAAAATGCATTTCGAGGATATAATTATAAACAGGTTCGGGCATCCAGAAGCTCATATTCCTCTTCTCTTTAATTCCCCGACGAATAAAACTTGACGATATTTCCATAAGAGGGGCTCTGTATTGTGTTACAGATTGATAATCAGAATATTTACCCATTGCGTAACCGGGTCGGGGATACACATACATATTATATTGCTTGAGTATTTCATTAAAGTTTTTCCATTTATGGAAATGACGGAATATGTCAGTGCCGCAAATCACAATAAATTCTTTATCAGTATTATAATCACTCAACCATGTAAGTGTATCTATTGTATATGATGGTTTTGGCATGTTAAACTCAATATTAGATACCTTTAATTTAACGCTATCTTCAACTGCTAACCTCACCAACGCTAACCGGTGATAATCGGCGAGCAAGCTACTTTTATTTTTAAGAGGGTTTTGGGGCGAAACCACAAACCATACTTCGTCAAGGTCGGTAAACTCCGCCATGTAGTTTGCCAGTATTAGATGACCGCTATGTATTGGGTTAAACGATCCGAAAAGTAATCCTATTTTCTTTTTTGTATTGCTCATATTAAGGTGTTATTAGTATCTTACCGGAGCTCATGTCGGATATGTAACTTCTTAAGCCTTTAACAATATCAGTTAATAAAAAAGTATTTCTAATTTTTGTAAAGTAATCTCCCGATATAAACTTATCCTGAAGTTTATCCGAGATAATGTCAAATTCACCATCACCAAGTTCATCTTTCCAATCCATGAGGTTAAACCCGGTAATAATTTTATTCTTAAATATAACATCCATAACATTGATGTTTGTAATAGCATTCCCCGACAGCCCACCATAAACAATTAGTTCAGAGTCGTTTGGCATCGCATTGTACATTGTCCCCGAAAGGCTTCCTCCAACAGCATCGAAGGCTATATTTGCATCTAACCTGTGTGCCAGATCTGTTAATTTTTGTGTGAAATTTTCATCGGTTTCAATAAGAACATGCTTGGAACCATTCATGATAAGGAACTCAGCAGTTTCTTTTTTTCTAACAATATCAATAACTTCAATATTGTTTTCGGCTGCCATCATTCGCATAAAAGCAGCAACTTGCCCCCCTGAAGCATTTTGGATAATGGCTTTGCTTTCACTCATCAGGGCAATATCAAACATGCCATATGCTGTAAACGGATTTACTGTAAAACACGCTGCCTGGTTCATGTTCATATCTTCTTTGAGTACAATAATGTTGCTTTTATTGGTAACCACAAATTCCGACCAGGTTCCAGAGCGATTGTCCTGCACAAAGCAGCTTACATTGCTGCCTATCAAGCTTGTAACATTTTTACCGGCATTAACAACTTCGCCGGAAGCTTCAAAACCGGGGATTGCAGGTGTAGGCTTTACCACATTATATATACCTTGAATAAATGCAATATCGCTTGGGTTTACCGGAGCTGCATATACTTTTATAATTACATCATCATCGCCGGCAACCGGTATCTCAATATCACCTACTTTAAGCCCCAATATGGCTCTGATAATATTTTTATTGTATGATGAAAGTATTATTGATTTCATGTGTTTTTAATTATTTGTTTGTAACTGAAGTTTCGCACCATTATTTAAGAAGCTAAATTATAATTAATTGACTTGTCTCTATCTTTTTTTCATGAAGTTTAGATTATAAGAGTAACTAATTAGCTTACTGATTGTTAATTTGTAATCAAACATTATATCTAATAACTCCAATCATAAAATGTGTTGTTTTCTTAGTGGCATTAACTAATATTTAGTCAAAAAAATTAGAGAAAAAAGTATAAATTTGTAGAATTATAAACTACAAAATATCAACAACAAAATTAGACATTAGTTTCAATTGAAAATGAAAATGAAATTCGAAGATTTAAAAATACTTCCTTCTATACTCAAAGCATTGAGGGATGAAAAATATACAGAGCCTACTTCTATTCAGGCTAAATCAATTCCGTTGGTTTTAAATGGAGAAGATGTACTGGGTAGTGCACAAACAGGAACAGGAAAAACAGCGGCATTTGCTATTCCGATCATTCAACATTTGATGAAAAGTCAGCAGCATCCAAAAGGTAAAAGGAAGATTTCATCACTTGTTGTTACTCCTACTCGAGAGCTTGCAATACAAATTGGAGAAAGCTTTACAACATATGGCAAATATACCAACATCAAGAATATTGTGATTTTTGGGGGTGTTACTCAAGGATCTCAAACAAATGCTTTGAAACAAGGCGTGGATGTTTTAGTGGCTACTCCTGGGCGTTTACTCGATTTAATGAATCAAGGGTATATCTCTTTGCGAGATGTCAGGTATTTTGTATTGGATGAGGCAGATCGCATGCTTGATATGGGTTTTATTCACGATATTAAGAAGATAATAGCCAAATTACCCAAAGAAAGACAGTCTTTATTTTTCTCGGCGACCATGCCGCAAAATATTCTGAAACTATCGCAACAAATATTAATCAATCCAAAGAAGGTGGCTGTAAACCCGGTTTCTTCTACGGCAGAAACTATTCAGCAGTATTTATATACCACTAATAGGGATAGCAAAAAGGATTTGCTTTTATATATCCTTAAAAACCCTGAAATCAAGCAGGTATTGCTGTTTTCAAGAACAAAACACGGAGTCGATCGCATAGTTAGGAATTTACGAAAGGTGAAAATTGAATGTGCTGCTATTCATGGCGACAAATCTCAAAACCAACGGCAAAAAGCACTAAAAGAATTTAAGGCCGGTAAAATCAGAGTATTAGTAGCTACAGATATTGCCGCACGCGGGATAGATATTGATAAACTTCGTTATGTTATCAATTACGACATACCTAATGAGGCTGAAACTTATGTACATAGAATTGGGCGTTGTGGTCGTGCCGGTGGAGAGGGTATTTCCATTTCAATTTGTGAACCGGAAGAAAATATATATATTAGAGATATTGAAAAGCTAACTAAGCAAAAAATCCAGATAGTTGGCAACAATCCATTTCCTCAGACAGATAAGCCCATGAATAATGAGGAAAAGAAAGAACATGAAAAGGAGAAACAGAGGCGTAAGCAAGAATTTTTTGCTAATCGCAACAAAAAAAGAGGTTCGCAAAACCCAAGTTTTCGCAGAAATAAAAGATGATTAAACTTTGTGGCTGTAAGAAAACGCCAATCTCTTCGTTGAGCTATCTTCAAATCAGTCATTTATACTAAGGCATTGCCACGAAATAAGTTGACTAAAGCAAGCGAAGTTATTTTGTGTGATAATAAGGCAAAAAACACAGGCATAGCCATAGCTATGGCGGGTTTTTTTCATGAAGTTGATTAGATGCGGTGGTATATGTTGAGCCAATTGTTAACTTTTTACTCAACAAACTGCTTCACAACATCAACGATTTCTTTTTGTGCTTTTTCAAGATTATCATTAATAATTACAATGTCAAATTTATCGGCAAATGATAATTCGTACTCTGCTTTGTCAATTCTAATTTTAATATCATCATCTGTATCTGTACCTCTATCAATTAACCTTTGTTTGAGTATTTCAATTGATGGTGGCATTACAAAAATTGCAAGAGCATCATCACCAAACATCTTTTTAATATTAACACCTCCAATAACATCAACATCAAAAATAACATTTTGCCCTTTATTTCTGATACGCTCAACTTCAGATTTAAGTGTACCATAGTACTTGTCAGTATAAACTTCTTCCCACTCAACAAATTCATTATCAGATATCTTTTTACGAAACTCATTGGCAGATAAAAAATAATAATCTTTACAGTCTTTTTCACCGGCTCTTATTTTACGACTTGTTGCCGAAACAGAAAACGATAAATCATCAACATGTTGCATGATATACCTCACTAATGTAGTTTTGCCTGAACCAGATGGTGCCGAAAAGATGAGCAGTTTTCCTTTAGTTATATTGCCATTCATTATTACAATATGTTGAATAATTGTTCTTTTATTTTTTCAAGTTCATCTTTCATAAGCACAACTATTTTTTGAAGATCTGAGTTATTAGCTTTAGAGCCTAAAGTGTTTATCTCGCGCCCAATTTCCTGAGTAATAAAACCAAGCTTTTTACCTGACGATAACTTATTATTGAGAGTTTCAATAAAGTAGTTACAGTTGTTTTTAAGTCTTACTTTTTCTTCTGTAATATCTAATTTCTCAATGTAATAAATCATCTCTTGCTCAAGCCGGTTTCTATCAATTACCATATCCTGTTCAAATTTGTAAATATTATTTTTAATTCTTTCTCTAATATTAATAACACGTTGTTTTTCATGTTCATCAACATCTGTTAGTAAATTAAGAATTACACTAACTCGGTTACTAATATCTTTTTCAAGATCAACACCTTCTTTTGTTCTAAACTCATCAACGGCAATTAAGGTATTGTTTAAACAAGCGGTTAATATGTTAACGTCATCATCATTAATATTAGTAGTATTTGCAACAAAAATATCGGGCATTTTAACAATTAGCGATAAATAATCACTTTCGCTTGTCTGTCCTATGGCGTTGGCAAGTGCTTTTAAATCAGCGTAATATAGTTTTGCTACATCAATATCAAGAGTTGATGCTAACTTAGTATTATTTTGTTCAACTGATATAAATACATCAATTTTACCCCGTTTTAGCACAGCTCCAATCACCTTTCTAATTTCAATATCTTTTTCTTTAAAAATCTGTGGTATTCGCAAATTTATATCAAGTTGCTTGCTGTTAAGTGTGCGTATTTCAACAGTTACTTTCCAGTTTTCGGCAGAAGATGTGTGTTTCCCGTAACCGGTCATCGATTTTATCATAAAACTCTTTTTAAATATTATACAAATATAGTAACTATTTATTTGCGCTGATAAATTATAAC
>CAZGWS010000194.1:0-5817 GCA_964528805.1 uncultured Lentimicrobiaceae bacterium
TTATAATGTAAACGCCACTATAGCTTCTTTTGCTTCGGGAATTATTCAATTAAAAAAATATTAATTTTGGCATAATCTTTTTGTGCTCACATTTGCAGCATATAACAAAACCAATAAAGTATAAATATGAGTGAAATTTTAGCAACATTCATTTTCTTTTTCGCGGTTATCGATCCGGTAGGTACAATACCTGTTTTTATTGCCGTAACAAGAAACTGCGACTCAAAGAAGAAAAATGAGATTGCCATTAAAGCTGTAGTTGTAGCAACAATTATCTTGCTGTTTTTTCTTGTAGCCGGAGAAATAATCCTTAATGCAATTAATGTCCCTCTCTCTGCATTTCAGATAGCGGGAGGTATTGTACTGCTCTTATTTGCCTTAACGATGGTCTTTGGCGAGAGTAAACCCAACGAGGAAATAAGCAAAATAAACAACCACAGCGAGAAAGCTATTTTCCCGTTGGCTATACCGTCTATTGCAAGTCCCGGGGCAATGATTGCTGCAGTTATGCTTACAGAAAATAGTGTGTATAGCATATGGGATCAGTTTAAAATATCATTAATAATGATAAGTGTATTGTTAATTACTCTGATTTTTTTATTTTTAGCCGGCAAACTTTATAGATTAATCGGCAATAGTGGTGCCAGTATAATTAGTAGGGTAATGGGTTTAATATTATCATCAGTAGCAGTTACGAGTATTCTGCAAGGTATCAAATTATATTTCGGCATTTAAAACCTATTATTATTAATATGAAATTTTAATATTGACTTTTGCAAAACACAAGACCAATGCATTTATTAGTAACAATTAATTTATAACATGCTTAGCAAAGCCCGGATAAAGCAGATAAATCAGCTGAAACAGAAAAAACAACGCGAACTACAAGGAATGTTTTTAGTTGAAGGAAGCATTAATGTAACCGACTTTTTAAAGAGCAGGACAGGTTTAGTTGAGTTATTTGCAACAGATAACTGGCTGCAATCCATCAATATAACAAATATACCTGATTATAAAACAACCATTGTATCACCAAAAGAGTTAAGCAAAATATCATCACTAAAATCGTCACCGCAAGTCTTGGCTATTTTTTATCTTCCACAAAAAAGCAACTCAATAAATAAAATTGAAACTAACAGTTTGGTGATTGCACTTGACGGCATTAGTAATCCGGGTAACTTAGGAACAATAATTCGTACTGCCGATTGGTTTGGAATTAAATGTATTTATTGTTCAAAAAATACCGTGGATGCATATAACCCTAAAGTCGTTCAGGCCTCAATGGGATCGCTGGCGCGTATAAAAATAATGTACACCGATTTAGAAATTCTATTTAAAAATAAGCCAACAGACTTACCAATATTCGGTGCAGTACTAGTTGGTTCGCCAATTAACAAAATAGGCAAACAAAAAAATGGAGTTATTTTAGTTGGCAGCGAGGCACACGGAATTTCAGGTGAGTTATTACCTTATATTACACATAAAATAACGATACCTACTTTAAACAACGATGCCACCAACAAGCTTGAATCGCTTAATGCCTCTGTAGCAAATGCCATAATATGTTATGCATTAACAGCTACATAGGAAAGATATTGTTGATAAAATATGCTACATCGCAAGGCGAATAATTTTATTTGCATTGAAATGAAAATAACATCTGAAACAAGAATATCCTCAAACTGTATAGCAATAAATTTTTAAACAAATTTCCATCCGAATTAATAAAAGTTATGATTGCCTTAAACAATACTGTATTTTTGCATTACAGAAAAAAACAAGAAAAATGATAACGATAGATTCAATAACAGAATTATTTTCAAACTTCGATAATGCTAACGTGCTAATTATTGGAGATGTAATGGTTGACACATATATTTGGGGTAGCGTAGGCCGCATATCGCCCGAAGCACCTGTACCCATTGTAGAAGTCAAAAAACGCGAAAACAGATTAGGAGGAGCTGCCAATGTAGCTTTAAACGTTAAGGCACTTGGAGCTAAACCAATATTATGCTCGGTAATTGGTACCGACCAAAGGGGAAACGACTTTACAACATTACTAAAAAAAGAGAATTTACCACTTGATGGCATAATTGAATGTTCCGACAGAGTAACAACTACAAAGTTTAGAGTTATTGGCAATAATGTTCAGTTGCTTCGTGTTGATGAAGAAACAAATACGCTATTAGCTAAAAATCAACACAATCAACTTTTAACAACAATCGGAAACATCATAAATGAAGTTGATATAAAAGTAATAATATTTCAAGACTATGACAAAGGTGTTATTTCTGAAGCACTCATTAAGAAAGTTGTTAAAAATGCAAATGATAAAAATATTCCTATTGTAGTTGACCCAAAAAAGGTAAACTTTTTAAACTATAATAATGTAACAGTATTCAAACCAAATCTAATAGAGATAAAGGAAGGACTAAACCTCGATTTTACTGATGACAGCAACGTAAATATTGAACTTGCCGTATCAAAACTGCAAGACAAGTTGAATGCTAAAATTATATTAAATACACTTTCGGAAAAAGGCGTTTTTATTAGCTGGAAGATAAGGGGGGGCTACGAGTCGATGACAATACCAGCACACCTGCGCAACATTGCCGATGTTTCTGGTGCCGGTGATACCGTAATTAGTGTTGTTGCTTTGTGTGTTGCTCAAAATGTTGACCCTCCTGTAATGGCTGCTATTGCCAACCTTGCCGGTGGAATTGTTTGTGAAGAAGTAGGTGTAGTGCCAATTAATAAAGAACGATTTAGAGTTGAAGTAAATAAAGTACTTGGCAGACCTAATAACTGATTAAAAAAAATGACAACAAAAACTAATATCCATAAAGCCGAAAAAGAAAAGGTAAGGGCAATGTTTAACGATATTGCTCCGAGGTACGATTTCTTAAACCATTTCTTATCAGGAGGTATTGATATACTATGGCGAACAAAAGTGCGAAAATTATTAGCTCCGCATCAGCCGAATAAGATATTGGATGTAGCAACCGGCACAGGCGATTTAGCAATTGAACTTTTGAAACTCAAACCCGATAGCATTGTAGGAATTGACATTGCCACAGATATGCTCGAAATAGGTAGAAAAAAACTAAAGAAAAAAGGTATTAGTGATGTTATTGAACTCCGTGAAGGTGATGCAGAGAATATAAATTTTGCTGATAATAGCTTTGATGCTATTACTGTAGCCTTTGGCGTAAGAAATTTTGAGACTCTGCAAGTAGGGTTAAAAGAAATGCAAAGAGTTCTGACACCTAACGGCATTGTTGCCATACTCGAATTCTCAAAACCTAAGGCTTTCCCCATTAAGCAGGTTTACAAATTTTATTTTAGGTATATATTGCCGTCTATGGGAAAAATTGTCTCAAAAAGTGATGAGGCTTACACTTATCTCCCTAATTCTGTACAAAGTTTTGCCGAAGACAAAGCATTTTTGGCAGAACTTAAAAAAGCAGGTTTTAGTAATGTTAAACAAAACCGACTCACAATGGGAATTGCAACCTTGTATAGTGCCTCAAAATAAAATCTTATAACTGCCCAATTTTTATTAATAGGGAAGATTGTAAAAACATTCAATCTGTCTCTCATAATAAAACAGTATCTTTATAGTCTGATTATTAGCTATTTATAGCATTATTTAATAACTTTTACGTACTTTGTTTGTACAGTAAAAGTAATTCCATACTTTTGCAAAAAACTAAATTTTAATTATATGGATATTTTTGACAAATGTGTTATGAATATGGGTCCTTTAGGACAGTACGCTAACAAAGCTGAAGGTTATTTTATGTTTCCCAAGTTGGAAGGTGAAATTTCAAGCCATATGATGTTTGAAGGCAAGAAACTTTTGGTGTGGAGTTTAAATAATTATCTTGGGTTAGCAAATCACCCTGAAGTACGCAAAGCTGATGCCGAAGGAGGTGTTGAGTATGGTATGGCGTACCCTATGGGTGCTCGCATGATGTCAGGACAAACTGCCAAACACGAGGAATTAGAGCAAAAACTTGCCAACTTTGTGAATAGAGAGTCAGCATATTTGCTAAACTATGGATATCAAGGCATGGTTTCTATTATCGACTCAATGGTTAATCGTAACGATGTCATTGTTTACGATTCTGATGCACATGCTTGCATTCTTGACGGAATGCGCCTACATTTCGGGAAACGTTTTGTGTATCCACACAATAATATGCAAAACTTGGATAAAGAACTTGAAAGAGCTACAAAAATTGTAAATAAAACCGGAGGTGGAATCTTAGTAATTACAGAAGGAGTTTACGGTATGTCGGGCGACCTTGGCAATTTAAATGGAATAATAGACCTTAAAAAGAAATATAAATTCAGATTACTTATTGACGATGCTCATGGTTTTGGTACAATGGGACCAACAGGTGCAGGAACCGACGAACATTTTGGTTTGCAAGATCAGGTTGATATGTATTTTGGCACTTTTGCCAAGGCGATGGCAGGTATAGGTGCTTTTATTGCTGCAAAGAAAGATGTTATTAGGTTTTTAAAATACAACATGCGTTCGCAGATATATGCTAAATCGTTGCCTATGCCTATGGTCATTGGTGCATTAAAACGCCTCGAACTTATTAGATCAAATACTGAACATAAAGATAAGTTGTGGACAATTGTCAACGCCCTTCAGCGCGGACTAAAAGAAAATGGTTTAAACATAGGCAAAACAGCATCACCGGTAACACCGGTTATCCTTAATGGTACTGTCCCCGAGGCAACTCAAATTACTTTTGACCTACGCGAAAACTATGATATATTCTGTTCGATAGTCTCTTATCCTGTTGTCCCTAAAGGAATTATAATGCTTCGGATAATACCAACGGCAATGCACTCAATCGACGATGTTAACTATACAATTAAAGCTCTTGCCGACGTTAAGAAGAAACTGGAGAACCACGAATATTCACGTGAGTTTAAGGAAGTAATCGTTAAGTAGGCAAAGCCTTAAACGTATAATATTACATTTTTTTTTACAATGCAGTCTGATTTAAAATTTACTAAAACAAACTTTTGGATTATAGCTATTAATTCTACTGCATCTTATGTGCTTGCTTTTATCATTGTTTTTTATCTAAACTTTTTTGTCAAAATTGCTATTGCCAGTGGTTTTCATTATAGTATTGGTTTCACTTGGGACGCTATTTCTTACTATATCGAACCCAATCAGTGGACACACGACTCGGTAAGTCTTATTTTTAGTTCAGGTCCCATATTAATTTTTGTATTAGGATTAATATCTCTAATAGCCTTTTGGTCGCTCGTAGAAGAACCTGCCCGGTTAAAAACATTCTTTATGTGGTTTACACTTCATTCATTTAACCTTGTGTTTGGCGGCTTACTTATTGGCAATATCTTTAAAAAGGGTGTGGGGCATGTTTTTAACTGGATGTACCTAACAGATACAACAAAAATGCTTGTTGCTATTGTTGGCTTTGCTGGACTGCTTGGAACAGCCTACTTTATGGCAAAACCTGCCGCAATATCTGCAAATTCTTATTTTAACAAACTTGACAGTAAAAATTTCCCTTTCTTTATTACAGCTCAAATAATTGTACCTTTTGTGATTGGCACAATTATCTACATCGGCTTTTTCATGCCGGTAATACAATTTCAGGAAGCATACTCGTGGATAAGCTTAGCAATTATATTGCTGTTTATTATTGGCAGGGTTAGCAAAATGGAAACTATTTATTTTGATGAGGAAGACAGATACATCGGTATTTCTCGTGTAATTGTAATTACTACTATTGTGATAATAGTTTCATTTCGAATTTTACTTAA
>CAZGWS010000195.1:0-5816 GCA_964528805.1 uncultured Lentimicrobiaceae bacterium
GTAAGTTGAAAAAGAATCGTTCCAAAATGCCAAACGCCGCATATTCAAACCGTTAATCACAAATAAAAAAAACATATTTTTAACAAAAAATAGGAGGACAAACTAATGAAAAAAATAACAACCTTATTATTAACACTTTTCTTGCTCATGCTTAATAACTTAAGTATCAAAGCGCAAATTACAAAACAGGAAGCAATCTCTATTCTAATGGACTCAATTGTAGGAAACAAGTCGGACAGTGTAAATGTATTTTTGAGTTCACAAGTTGTTTCAGGTGACTATTTTAACATTAATTTCTATGATTCAATAAATGTTCCATACAATAATTATTGGACGGGATTTATAGATGAACAGCCACTTTACTTATGGAATCATCTCTGCACTTACGTATTTATTGATGAAACTAATGGCAATTATTATATAGATACTCAAACATCACCACCGTTTGGTTCTTCAACTCAATTCGATACATTAAGCATTGCAATAGAATTCTCTGTTCCTCAGCTTGATTACTCTATGCATAGCGATAGTATTAGTATTAATATTAATGTTAATAAACATTTATATGCAGTTTTATTCTCCGGTTTCGGCCAAAATACGGAACCTGCGTTTTGGAATCATCTGAGTCACATGTATTGCTCTTTAAAAGAAAAAGGGTTTGCCGAAGAAAATATTTATGCATTAGCTGGAAATGGAAAAGTAGATTACACCTCTTGGGGTAATGCAAGTTTAGATCTTGATAATGATTCCGACGATGATATACTAAATATTCCATGTTCAATTAATAGTTTAGATAGTATTTTTCAAGTCTTGGGTTCAAAAATAAAAGAAGACGATTTATTGTACATTTTTGTTTCGACTCATGGCAGTTGGATAGTGGGGGATACAGAAAATAGCAGTTTCTTGCTGCTATACAATAATGAGCCATTATGGGATAGTACTTTCGCTCAAATGCTGACAAATATTAATTGTTCTCATATTATTATTCCTATCTATGCTTGTCATGCAGGAAGATTTGTTGATGATTTATCATCACAAGAACATAAAGAAAAAAGAACTATTATAACTCCTGTACCATGGAATAAAGCATATGCAAGGAACTTACTTTTCATCAATAAATATGGGATGGATGTCTTTCCATATTTTTTAATTACTACTCTAAGAGGATGGCATCCTGAACCAAACGCACCTTGGTCAAAGGGTTATGAGATAGGAGAATGCCCTGGTGATAGTCTTTTTCCGTTTTTTGATAGTACTGATTTTAATCCGGATTATATTATTAATCAGGGGAACGGCGATAGCATTATCCAAATAGGTGAGACTATTTATTATACAAAGGAGCATGACCTGAGTTTTAAAAATTTTGGTGTAATTAATTACGATTGCGGATTTCTTAAAGAAGACCTCTTAAGCTTAACAGGCATTTCGGGTGAAATTGATACTACACAAACTTTACAGGGTAATTATTTAATTGGTGGTGAATTATCTATTAATTCAGGTGTAAATCTAACATTAGATACAAGTACAAATTTCTTTGTAACAGGTACAAAAATTATTGTAAAGCAAGGAGCTGTTTTGTCAGTTGACGGAGCAACTGTAACCAGTGTTCATGATTCTGTCTGGCAAGGTATTGAGGTTTGGGGAAACACCAATGCGCATCAATACACAATTAATGGTAATTGTGCCCAAGGAAAACTATATTTAAAAAACAATGCCGCTATAAAAAATGCATACAATGCAGTTACCCTTTGGAAACCTGATAGTTGGAGTAACCGTGGGGGCATAATTATAGCCAAAGATTCCAAATTTATTAACAACAAGCGTTCGGTTGAGTTTATGGCTTATCAAAACCATCATCCTGTAAGCGGTGAAGAAACCGATTATGTTTCAAGTTTTACAAACTGCGATTTCATTTACGATGATAATTACCTTTTGTCAGAAGGCATGAAAAATCATGTTACCATGTGGGGAGTTCGAGGAATTGAATTTAGAGGATGTTCGTTTATAAACGAGGTTTCTTCCGAACCAAACACCGGATATGGAATCTTTTCTCTTGATGCAGGATATCGTATAAAAGATTATTGCAATGCTCAAATTATGCCATGTCCCGAATCAGGTATTATTCGGTCAACATTCAAAGGTTTAAAATTTGGCATTCAATCTGCAAACGTTAATAAACCTCTGTATAATATTAGCATTTTTAACTCCGTCTTTACTAACAACGGCTATGGTGTTCATCTTTCTGCAACTTATGGTTCGGCTATTGTTAATAACAACTTTAAATTGGGTGCTATCTACGATACCTGTAACAATTTGTTCGGTACAGGCATTCATCTCGACAACTCCAAAGCCTTTGCCGTTGAAAACAATACCTTTACATTATACGATAATTCAGTTGAAGCTGAATACTTAGGCATCCGCACCGTAAACACCAACAACGCCCAAGATGAAATATACAAAAACTCGTTTAACGGCTTGAAAACTGGTAACCTTGCAGAAGGAAAAAACTGGTCGATTAGAAAAGAACACGGCCTCGCCTACTACTGCAACAACAACCAAAACAACCAAAATGATTTTGATGTGGAGAAAATAGGTAGTTCACGTTACAATAATATCCAACTACTGCAGGGCAACAAAGACTATCCTGCCGGCAACACGTTTTCGGCCAATACCCATTGGCATTTTTACAATAACGGCGACGACACCATTACCTATGTTTTTCAGCAGGGAATATTATCGCAAAAGCCACTTTTGCGTTATCACGTTAAGCTCGATTCGTTGCAGCAGGCAAACGGTTGTCCGTCGCACTGCACCGGTGGCGATATAAGATTAAGCAGCACCCAATATCAGCAACGCGAAAACGACTACAACAGTGCCGTATCGTCTTATAACAGTTCCTCGTCCAGCTACGATGCTGCCACCAATCAAAGCACTCGCAACTATTGGTCGGACAAGATGAGCTACTATAATATGCAACGTGCACGAGCCGCTTACGACATTATTCGCAGCGATATGGCCGATACCATAGCACATCCCGACAGATTTAAAACATGGATGGAAAAACTTGATACTTACACAACCGCCGAAGCCATGGTTGACTACTATATGCAACAGGGCGATTATACTACGGCACTTAATAAAGTTGATTCGTTGCCTTACAGCTTTACCTTTACAGCCTACGACAGTATAGAGTACCCTATGTACAAAGATTTTAAACATATGCAGGCAGACTGGCTGTCGGACGGAAGGACAATTTTTAGTCTTAATACTTCAGAAGTAAACAGTTTGATAGCCATTGCCGACAGCAGCAAGGGTACGGCGGGTGCGCAGGCAAGAGCCATATTACGCTTTGCCTATCCGTCGCAATACAGTTATATCGATTGCATAACTTCGCCCGGCAGCAACAATAAATCGGCAAAAACAGGCGATAAAACAAGCATTGATGCAAACAGCAGCAATATTGTTGTAATTGCCAAACCCAACCCCGCTAACAATACGGTTACTTTTAGCTATACGTTACCTGTTAAAGTTGAAACTGCTACGTTGGTTTTATACGGTACTGCAGGCAAACCGCTTTACAAGCAGGTACTTAGTAAGCAGGCATCATCGTTACAATATAACTGCTCGCATCTTAAAGCAGGCGTTTACTACTATTCGGTTTCCGCAGCAGGCAAAACCACATCGGGTAAATTGGTTATTGTACGATAATTTTTATTAATCACAACTGAAGCAGGCTGATTTGCCTGCTTCAGTTAAAAAAAACAGGCCATGAGAACCATAAAATTTTACATTATTGCATTTTTACTATTGCTAAAATTTGCCATCGGCATTTCGCAGGTTTTAACCCCCAAATGGGAAAGCTGCCTCGGTGGTACGGGTTGGGATGAAGCAACGGGAATAATTCTTGTTGATAGTACATATTGGATTGTGTCTGAAGTAGAATCAACAGATGGAGACATCTCGTACAACCATGGCTCGTTTGATGTTTGGTTAACACAAGTAAACCAATACGGTAATCTTATTAATGAAAAATCATTTGGTGGTTCGTATGCTGACGGAGGATTCACTGATATAGCAAAACAAAATGATTCTATTTTTTACATTGTTACCACAAGTAGCTCGGAAGATGGTGATATAAGCTATAATCCATGGCCGGGCCCAACAGATAATATATGGATTCTGAAAATTAATAAACAAATGGACATTTTATGGGAAACTATGGTGGGGGGAAGCAGGGTTGAGGAACTTCGTGATATAATAGTAACCAACGACGGAGGGATTTTACTTCTTGCTTTTACCGATTCGTACGATGGCGATGTAGCCGGTTATCACGGCGGATACGATTTGTGGCTGATAAAAATTGACAGCACGGGACAAAAACAGTGGAATAAATGCTTTGGTGGTAACGGACTTGAAGATGGCGGATCGGTTATTCAAACTTCCGATGGTGGTTATATGATTATTGGGGATACCGATGGCAGAGGTGGAGGTAACTATGACACTACCTGTAACTTTCACAATCCCGGCAGCTTTTATTCCGATACATGGATTGTTAAATTAGATTCTGACAGGAACATTGAGTGGCAGCAATGTTATGGTGGGTCTTATCATGATTATGCTAATAATGCTATAGAATTATCAGATGGATATATAATACTGGCCGGTACCATGTCCAACGATGGCGATGTGTCCGGATATCATGGTATCCCCGGCCCGGGTGACAATGGTGACGATATTTGGGTATTTAAAATCGACACAAGCGGCAATCTGCTGTGGCAAAAATGCCTCGGAGGTACATATATTGAATGGGCCCGCAACATCTTTCCCACCTCCGACGGCGGGTTTATGATTGTGGGGAGTACCGATTCCAATGATGGCGATGTTGTGGGGTTTCATGGTGAAATACCGGGATTTTCTTTACATGATATTTGGTTTGCAAAAATCGATAACATTGGTAATTTGATTTGGCAATACTGCTACGGCGGTGATTTGGACGAAATGATTTATCGTGGTGTATGGCAAAAGAGTGACTGGGATTATGTACTTTCAATTGCTACAAGCACTGTTGATTGGAAGTGTTACCCGTCATATCCTCCAGGTGGTGGGTATAACTTATATGATATACGAATTAGCGAATTATATGATAGCACGATGGTAAATATAATTAGTACTGAATCAGAAAATAGCAATATTTATATTTACCCTAATCCGGCAACAAATTATCTTAACATTGACCTTTCTGCAATTCTATTGAAAAATAATATTACCGTTGAAATTATTGATTTGAACGGACAAATCTTATATACAAAAAAATCATCGTCACAAAACTTGAAAATTGATATGAGTAATTTTAAAAAAGGATTATTCCTGATAAGAGTTCATATGAATGAAAAAGTATTAACAAAAAAAATAATCATTCTATGATGCCAACCCAATGCAGTAAAGCACATTGCCAAGTTGCACGAAGCCGGCCGCATAATCTAATTTTTGCGACAAGAGAGTGCAAAGTCGAATTTTATTCAATTTTGCCGAACGAAGCAAAAATCAGCAAAGCTAAACTTGTCAATAAGCTTTCCTGCCCTAACGCACACAAAAGAAGAACGCCCAGTTGCTAACACGCGCTCATACTGCATACCGCAATTTGTTGTAAATATGAAGCTTACATGTATTAATTTAATATATTTGTAAGCAGAAAAATTAGTAATATTAATGCGGTACGCAGCATAGCGCCATCCGTTAGCGGTTATATTAAGAAAAGAAGCCCGGGTTCACAAACCTATCGCAACAAACTAATAACATTAGATTTGTTGTATGGA
>CAZGWS010000196.1:0-4621 GCA_964528805.1 uncultured Lentimicrobiaceae bacterium
TACATAGTCAAATGTGTTACTCGAATTATGAGTGGACTCAATTATAAACTATGCTTGGCAGCAAGGGTATGAAACTTTATCTTTGTAATGCTATTTTTTATGTTCAAGCCAAGGGATATAATAACGAGAAAACCATAAATTTAACAGGAGCAATAGCAATGAACGGGACAGATAGCTGATAATCTTTTTTTAATATATTTTGTTCATATTATCAGGAGTTGCAAGCTCGTGTTAATGGGTTATTTTGCTATCCTCATATCCAATAAAAAATGCCAATTTTCTTAGTGCTAAAATCTTTAAAATCTTTAGGTTAAGATAATGCAGAAATAACAACAATAATTTAATATAATTACTATTTTTGCACGTCTAATAAAATATAGAATAAAGAATTTTTATATGAAAGTAGGAATTTTAAAAGAGATTGCGCCACACGAATTACGAGTGGCAGCAACCCCAAAAACCGTACAAAGACTGATTAAGCAAGGATTTGACGTTTACATTGAGAAAGGAGCCGGCATAAAGGCTAATTTTAGCGATAAAGAATTTTCTGCATCAGGAGCAAACATCATTGCTACTGAGAAAGAGACTATTCAAACCGCTGATATATTGCTGAAGGTATTAGCTCCAACCAATGCTGAAATTGAGTTGATGCACGAAGGGCAGGTAATATTAAGTTACCTTTGGCCGGCACAAAATCCTGAACTGCTACGAAAGTTAGCGGATAAAAAAGTAAATGCCATTGCAATGGATGCCATCCCTCGGATATCTCGTGCCCAAAAAATGGATGTTCTATCTTCAATGGCTAATATTGCAGGATACAGATCTGTTATTGAGAGTGCTAACTATTTTGGTAGATTTTTAAACGGTCAGATAACGGCAGCCGGCAAGGTTGACCCTGCAAAAATATTAGTTATTGGTGCCGGCGTTGCAGGATTGGCAGCAATAGGCACGGCTAATTCACTTGGTGCAGTAGTGCGTGCTTTTGATACTCGTAAAGAGGTAGCCGAACAAATTGAGAGTATGGGGGCAAAGTTTCTTACTGTTGAAATTGAAGAAGATGGCGCAACTGCATCGGGGTATTCCAAGGTGATGAGTCAGGCTTTTATTGATGCAGAGATGGCTTTGTTTAAAGAACAAGCTGCTGATGTAGATATTATTATTACAACAGCTCAAATTCCGGGACGTGAAGCACCAAAATTGATATTGGCAGATCATGTTAAAGTTATGAAACCGGGTTCTGTAATTGTAGATTTGGCAGCATCCTCCGGTGGCAACTGCGAACTCACTAAAAATGATGAAGTTATTACTACCGACAACGGTGTTATAATTGTTGGGAAACTTAGTCAATTACCATCTCAAGCCAGTCAGTTATACGGCAACAACCTATGTCATTTACTTGATGATATGGGTAAAGGAGATAATTTTAAAATTGACATGGACGATGACGTAGTAAAAAGAGCTATGGTTACTTATGATGGTGCTGTTAACTGGCCTCCCGAGCCATTGCCTGTAAGTCCGCAGAAACCTAAAGTAGAAGCCCCAGAAGTTGTTGACGAAGTACTTACTCGGGCACAAATTGCTAAAAAGAAAACCATATCAACGACCATTACGCTTGGTATAATTGGTGCTTTCTTATTTTTACTTGGCAGGGTAGCTCCATCAGACTTTATGGGTCATTTTACTGTTTTTGTACTGGCAATATTTGTAGGCTGGCAAATTATATGGAATGTCTCACATTCTCTTCATACTCCACTAATGGCTGTTACCAACGCAATTAGCGGTATCATTATTATTGGGGGGTTATTACAAGTTGGCAGTAATCTCTCAAACCCAATGACCATACTGGCATTTTTTGCCATATTGGTTGCCAGCATTAATATTGTTGGTGGATTTTTTGTAACTCATCGTATGTTAAAAATGTTTAGAAAATAGGATTATGATATCAGCACAAATACAAACAGCAGCATACTTATTTGCAAGTATTCTGTTTATTCTGAGTCTTGGCGGGTTGTCATCTCAGGAATCCGCAAAACGAGGTGTTATTTATGGCATCATCGGAATGATAATTGCCGTTTTATTTACCGTATTGGGCGACGGAGTTCAAGGTTACACTTATATAATTGCAGCTATTTTAATAGCATCGGCTATTGGAATTACAGTAGCTCGAAAAGTAGAAATGACCTCTATGCCTCAATTGGTAGCCATACTTCACAGTTTTGTGGGCTTGGCAGCCGTATTGGTAGGTTACGGTTCATACCTCGACCCACATACAGCCACTCTACAGGGCTCAGAGCTTAGCATACATTTAATAGAGGTATTTGTCGGTGTATTTATCGGCGCCATTACCTTTACAGGATCAATAATCGCCTGGGGGAAACTTGAAGGCAAGATACGAAGTAAACCATTGGTTTATACAGGTCGTCATACAGTAAATATTATACTGCTTGTAATTACTATTATTCTTGGAGTATTTTTTACAATGGCATCAGGTACCGGTGGGATGCTTTACCTATACATAATGACTGCCATAGCTGCATTTATCGGAGTTATGTTAGTGATGGCAATTGGCGGAGCTGATATGCCTGTAGTTATTTCTATGCTTAACTCATATTCGGGTTGGGCTGCCGCCGCTGCCGGTTTTATGCTTGGCAACGACCTTTTGATTATCACCGGAGCATTAGTTGGCAGCTCGGGAGCGATACTCTCAATAATAATGTGCGAAGCCATGAACCGCTCTTTCCTTTCGGTTATTTTTGGTGGTTTTGGTGCAAAACCAAAAGGAGAAACTCAAGAAATGATAGGAGAAGTTACCTCTACCAACTATGAAGAAGTTGCCGAATTATTACATAATGCTCATAAAGTGGTTATCGTTCCCGGTTATGGCATGGCTGTTGCCAAAGCGCAATATCCTGTTCATGATATGGTGGAACAGCTGCAAAAAGAAGGCAAAGAAGTAACTTTTGGCATCCACCCTGTTGCAGGAAGACTTCCAGGTCATATGAACGTACTGCTTGCCGAAGCAAACGTATCGTATGATATAGTTCTTGAAATGGAGGAAGTAAATGATGATATGAGTGATACAGATATAGCTTTGGTAATTGGTGCTAACGATACTGTTAACCCCGGAGCTATTGAAG
Source organism: uncultured Lentimicrobiaceae bacterium (assembly GCA_964528805.1). Lineage (GTDB taxonomy): Bacteria > Bacteroidota > Bacteroidia > Bacteroidales > F082. The sequence continues at coordinate 3,138 of CAZGWS010000196.1, forward strand.
ATCCGGCAAGCCCTATCTACGGTATGCCCGTGGTTGAGGTTTGGAACGCTAAAAAAGTTATTGTCATGAAACGATCAATGGCTACCGGTTATGCCGGCGTTCAAAATCCTTTATTTTATAAAGATAATACCGATATGCTTTATGGTGATGCTAAGGACAGCGTAGATAAAATTAATTCTTTTTTGAGAGATTAACCTTTTAAATTTAAAAAACAAAGCCTCATGTGTGAGAAGTGCTTTTCTCTGTATGGGGCTTTTTTATTTTCTTACAATAGCAATTTGTGTTTTATTATTTACGATAAAGCATCATAGCTAAAATAAAACACTAACTTCAAGTTTAAAGAAACTATTACGACCATTATTTTTTATAGATGCGTTAACGGTATTGTATCCATTAAGTATGTTTATAAAAGCATTATCGTAAGCTAATCCGATTCGTAAATAAGTAGAGCCATGCAATGGCATTTCAATTCCTGCACCGAGAATCAACGATTCGCGAGTAAGCCTAAGCTGATCATAAATATTGTGTGTATTAGTTATCATACTTCCCTCTTTATCAGGAGTAAATTCGTCGTTTGCTTTTGCTGCTAAAAGTAGCCCTAATCCGAATCCTATTTGCCCGTAATATCTTATATTATTTATTTTGTCGGTCTTCATTGTAAGCACAAAGGGAATTTCAATATACTTTGTGCGATAGCTCCGTAATAATACACCCTGCATTTTTGGTGATACTGTATCCTGCTCATATACAGATGGGTACGACATTGCTCCATTTAGATAAAGAACATCAAACCCTGTAGTAAATGAATAATTTTCCATGATGTATATGTCGGCAATAAATCCCCACGATCCACCAAAGTCAGCCCCATTATTACTGTAATTATCGGCTGTGGTATTATACCATCCAAGGTTTGCTGCAGCTTTAAACCCAAATTGAAAAGGCTTGTGCTGTGCCACAACATTTAACGAAAGGAAGACAATAAAAATCAGAAAGGCTCTTTTTAGAATCATAACTTTTGCGTTTTGTTATTTAAAATCACCACAAAGATAATTATTCGTGTAGATAAATTTAGGAATAAATGTATTTTTGTTTACTTTTGAATGTTAATTCATTTTAAAAAAAATCATCATGAAAAAATCATTATTAATTATTTCTGCAATATTAATTGTAACTGCCATTCAGGCGCAATTTCATTTTGGCCCACAAATTGGATATACCGCTTCAAAGCTAACAACTAATTCAAGCGATGTAACAAGTACATTTAAAAACAACTTTTTGTTTGGTGCTTTTGTACGTATTGGTGATAAATTTTATGTGCAGCCCGAAGTAAATTGGCTAACACAAGGAGGTATTTGGGAAGGTGATGCAGGGGCTAAGTCGGCAACTACTGAGAAGCTTGAGATGACTTATAAAACAATTCAAATTCCTGTAAGTGTTGGACTTAAAGTTATTGATCTAAAGTTAGTTAATATTAGGATACATGG
>CAZGWS010000196.1:4721-5789 GCA_964528805.1 uncultured Lentimicrobiaceae bacterium
TACTTTTGTACTGACATTTTTTTATGAATATGACAAAATCCAATACATCATTAATATACATTGTTTTCGTATTATTTCTACTGCAATCGTGCGACAATAACCGCTCAGCAGGTCCAAATATTGACAAATCACAGCTAACTAACATTAACGTAAAAGTTCATAGATACGGCAAAGCATTGTTTGAAGCAGATACAACAAATTTTCTTTCCGATGTTAATAAAATGCAGTCTGAGTTTTCGTTGTTTTTAGGTAATAATAAATATACTGAAGCTCAGCTAAAGCCACTTTATAATTATGTTACAGATACTCAGCTAATAAACATAAGCAGTAAAGTAATGAAAATGTATCCTGATTTAAAGTCAGAAGAAAGGCAATTATCAAATGCATTTAGCAGATTCCACTATTTCTTCCCAACTAAACGTATTCCCATTGTTTATTCATACATCTCTAATCTGTATCACGAGGAATCAATTATCGTAAACGATTCGGTTGTAATAATAGGTTTAGATATGTTTCTTGGTAAAAATTTCATGCTTTACGGCAGCTTAGGGATACCGCATTATAAAATAAGGCGCATGACTGCTGATAATATAACTATTGATGTTATGAAAGAATTGTACATAAAGGAGTTAGCCCCACGCAATGAACAAAAGACGCTGGTTGACAGGATGATTGCTGCAGGTAAATTATTATATTATCTTGATGCCGTTTTACCTGCTGTCCCCGATAGCCTTAAAATTTCTTACACTACCAATCAAATGAAATGGGTTGAAAAGAACAAGACAAATGTTTGGGCATTCTTGGTTGAAAATAAACTGTTTTACTCGGCTGATTACAAAATACAGACCAAACTAATCGAAGATGGACCTTTTACAACAGGCTTTTCTAACTATTCGCCTCCACGATTAGGACTTTGGTTAGGCTGGCAAATAGTACGTAAATATATGGACACTCATCCATCGGTAAGCCTAATAAGTCTTATAAACGATGCTGATGCTCAAGCAATATTCAACCAATCGGGGTATAAACCATAAAAACTAACTTATCTAAGTGCATATTTATTAATCT
>CAZGWS010000197.1:0-5789 GCA_964528805.1 uncultured Lentimicrobiaceae bacterium
TATAGCAATGGATTATTTCAACAAAGATTTAACATTTTCTGAAGCAAGGTTAATTTATAGGAGGTTAGCTATGCTCCACCATCCTGATATGGGAGGCAATCGTGAGGTAATGACGAGAATAAATATTGAATTTGATAAGATTAAAAAGCAATTAACGGGCAAAGAATCCACATTTGACAAAATAAAGAAAGGAGATAACATCATTATTAACAGGTCGGTTAGCTTAGTAATTGCAGTTACAAAAAGTACATTTACAGCCAAGTCGGAAGTAACACAACGATACGCTGTGTTTAGTAAAAAAACAGGTATTTGCATAAACAACCCCAAATTTAAAGCAATCATGCCAAAAAAAATAGAAAATGCCAGGTAGAGACAATAAAATACACACAGGTTTTAGGTTATCAAAGCAAAATATTAAATTTATTGAAGATAAAGGAAAGGCATTGGGGCTAAACAAAACTAACATGTTGGACATGTTAATTACAGTTATGCGTAATAATCCCAAAGCCTTATCAAATCTTATTCAGAGAGCAATTGGCGAATAACTGATATATATCTTTGGAATCAAAAAAATATTACTATATCAAACAATAATCAGGATTACTTCAAAATTACAGTTAATTATTCACAAATAATTACAATTTACATTTGTTTTTTATATACTTTAGAGGCTACTTAAAAAGTACCGAATATGTCAAGTAATTTTTCAATATCTATAACAGAATCAGATAGCAATGGCTCATATATTGTTTATCTTACAGGTCATTTAATTATTGAAAACTCCAATATAATACATGATTACCTTCAGCGTAAAGCTATAACAAAAGATTTAGTTACGTTAAACGTAAGTAGTTTGGATGATATTGATTTAAGTGTTTTACAGTTACTAATAGGATTTATGATTACACGAAATAAACTTAATAAGAAGACGGATATTAAACTTAAGATAAGCGATAACATAAAAGAACTAATTAACAAATCGGGCTTTACAAGTTTAATATCATCATTACAAAAAAAGAATTAAGATGAAAAAAACGATACTTTTTGTGGATGATTCGTACAGCATTCGCGAATCTGTCGCATTTTCTCTTTCCGAGATTGGCTTTGAAATATTAAAGGCAACCGACGGAAAAGACGCCTTAACTTATTTAGACGGGAGGAAGATTGATTTAATACTGACAGATCTCCATATGCCTAAAATGAATGGTATTGAGTTAATCACAAATGTTAGGAACACAGATAGTTACAAACGAATTCCTATACTTTTATTAACAACGGAAACGCTAAAGCAAAAAAAATTAGAAGCTAAAAGGGCCGGTGCAACAGGGTGGTTAAATAAACCATTTGAGAAAGAAAAACTCTTTAATGTGATAAGAAAAGTATTACGATAATGGAAGATTTTAGTAGGCTTTTTTATGAGGAATCACATGATTTGCTAAACACTCTTGAGGAGTCGTTACTATCGTTAGAGGAAAATCCTGACGATAACGAACTTATAAATGAGGTGTTCAGGATTATGCACTCACTTAAAGGTTCGGGTGCCATGTTTGGGTTTGTAAATTTAAGCAGTTTTACTCACGATTTGGAATCTATTTACGATCAAATACGTAGCGGTAAGATAATACTAAACTCAGAAATAATTAGCTTTACCATGAATGCTATCGACCTCATTAAGAACTTATTAAATGACGACAGCTCAAGTAAATTGAAAGACGAGATAACAAGCAGGAAAGCCATTCTAAATAAAATGTTAGCCGAAAAAGGCAAGACATCCGACAACAGTATCAATAAAATAAATAGTATTCAGAATCATAATCAGACTAAAAGAAAAAAATCAAAAATCAAAGTTTATTATATCAGATTTGAGCCATGTGAGAATATCCTTAATGATGGAACAAACCCGTTATACCTGATAGATGAACTTGTTGACCTGGGTGAGGCATTAGTAGTAATAGATAGTAACAAAATTCCTGAATTTAGTAAAATCAATACTAATAGTTGCTATATTAGTTGGACAATAATATTATCAACTGATGCTGATGATTCTGATATAAATGATGTGTTTATTTTTGTTGAAGACGATAGTAGAATTACTGTTGAATTACTATCGGATGAAGATATATTCATCTGGGCAAGTACAAAGTCAGCTTTTGAATATCTGTTAAAGACAAAACCTACTGATATAGAGAGTTTTAAAAAAACTGCTATTTTATTGGAGGATGAGTTATCGCAACATCAAACCGCAAGTCCAATTGACAATACTGACAAACTTAATGATGAAAAGAAGTTAGCAGTTACCAGAAATGATAATGAGAAATCTGAAACAGAATCGGTAAAAAAGATTGTCAAAATACCATCTGCATTTAATATAGACACAATAAAAGTTTCGGCAGCAAAACTTGATACACTTATTAATTTGGTTAGTGAATTAGTAACTACACAGGCTCGACTGGTAACTATTGCAGACAAAGCAAAATCAGATGAAATTACAGTATTATCAGAAGATTTTCAGCAGCTATCGAGGCAGTTTAGAGATGTTGCTTTTGACATGCGATTAATACCTGTTCAAACTATGCTGGTTAAGTTTAAGCGTCTTGTACGCGACTTATCAAAAAGTTTAAACAAGAAAGTAAACTTTGTTACTGATGGTACTGATACTGAACTTGATAAAAATATAATTGCAACTATTTCCGACCCTATAATGCATATCATAAGGAATTCTATATATCATGGAATTGAGCTACCGGAGGTTCGGGTTAAAAACAATAAACCTGAAACTGGCACAATATATTTCAAAGCCGAATACTCAGGTACGTCAATAGTAATTACTATTAAAGATGACGGTGCCGGCATTAATACTGATAAAGTGGTAAAAAAAGCCATCAATAAAAATATTATATATTCAAATGATAAATTAACAGAAGGAGAGATTTACAATTTAATACTGCTCCCGGGTTTTTCAACAAATGATGCAGTTGACAACGTATCGGGCAGAGGCGTTGGCATGGACGTAGTTAGAAAGAAAATTAGCGAGCTTCGAGGCGATATTACCATCAGCTCAAAACTTGGTTTAGAAACCAATATAATGATAACTCTACCACTTACTTTATCAATAATTGACGGATTACTTATAAGTATAAATTGTAATAAATTTGTAATCCCACTTGCATCTGTAAAACAGATACATCAGTTTACACGTGATAGAATAAACAACTCATATAATAATATAGTTGAAGTTGAGGGAAAACAATTACCAACTATCGATCTTACTAAGGAATTTGATGGAGCTGATGTTACTGAAAACACATTACATCTTATTTCTGTTGACTATCACGAAAAAACTATTGGCATAATTGTAAATGAGTTAATATCAGAATATCAAGCCGTACTTAAGCCCATAGACTATCTGCTAAAAAACAACGAAATATTTGCAGGCGCAACAATTTTAGGCGATGGAAAAATAGCACTTGTGTTAGATACTAATAAGATAATTGATTTCTATTCAAATCAAAATACAGAATAACATGACAGATAATAAACCAATAATAAGTTCGTACTTAAGCTTTAAATTAGGAAACGAAACGTTTGCTGTAAATGTTAACAATACTGTAAAAATATTACAGTTATCAGAGATTACAAAAATCCCAAACGCCCCCATAAATATGAAAGGTGTTATTAATCATCACGGCAACATTATTCCAATCATGGATTTAAACCAAACACTAAGTTTGCCAGAAACGGAATACGGAAAAAATACTTGTATCTTAATTTTAACTGTTAATAAAAATAATCAACAAATATATATTGGAGCTATTGTAGATGAGGTTCTTAATGTTGAAAAAATAACCGATGAGCAGATATCAGCACCACCATCGCTTGGAAATAAAAATACAATGGATTCAATAAGTGGCGTTTATAAAAAAGATGAAAATTTTACTATGATATTAAGTATTAATGCTATCTTTAAAGAAATTATTTTAGAAAATCAAAACAATTAAATATATGAAAAATCTCAGCATTACTCTAAAAGTCATTATTTATGTATCAATACTTGGTTTTTTATCAATTTTTGCAATGGGCTATGTCTCAATAACATCAGCAGATAAGATACTTAGCAACAATGCTACAAATAACTTAAAAACATTACAAAGCATTAAAAAGTTACAAGTACAGACATTTATAATAGACAAACAAAAATCTGTAGAGGCCTTAGTTAAGATGCCATCAACATTAACAAATATCGAAAAAATAGTTATTAAAAACCTATACAATTTAAGTCCGGAAGCGATAGCAAAAATAACCAATAGTCCCTCATACATAAGCAACTACAACAATTTTCTGAAAGCTTGCTATAACTATATGAAAGTAGATAATGTAGCTAATGTACTTTTGGTTGACCCTAATGAGGGCACAATTTATTTTGAAGCAAAACGCAGATCCGACCTTTTTACTAAATTGAGTCAGGAAACCAATGAATTATCAGCATTATGGAGAAATTGTTTAAATTCAGATTTGGTTCTTATAAGCAACATGGATGCAAATAACAACACAAATGGAAAAGCGTCAATGTATTTTGGTAAACGAATTATTAAAAATGGAAATGTAGTATCAATATTAATTGTAGAAGTAAGTAGTGAACAGATCAACAATTTGCTGAATACAAACGAGGGATTGGGTACAACAGGAGAATCATATATAGTTGGCGACGATTTTTACTTTCGCAGCAATTCACGATTTTCAGCCACTTCTACCATACTAAACCAGAAAGCAAAGACAATTGCTACCGAAAATGTATTTACAGGAATATCAGGATCTGGAATAATCAAGAACTATAAGGGAGTTAAAGTGCTGAGCGTGTATAATAAACTTAATATACCGGGTTTAAATTGGGCTTTAATAACAGAGATAAGCGAAGATGAAGTTATGGCACCAAAACATAAATTGATAAATACCATACTTATTATATGTTTGATAATTGCGGTTATTATGTTACCCGTACTGCTTTTAATAGGCAGATCGTTATCTCGTCCGATAAAAAAAGAAGTAGCCTTTGCTAAAAAGCTGGCAAGCGGCAACCTCAATGCTACTTTAGACATTAACCAAAAAGATGAGATAGGTGAGATTGCTGATGCATTGCGAGAAATAGCAGACCGAACTAAGACAGTGATTACAAGTGTGTTAAACGCAACCAACAACCTCATTGACGCCAGTTTTCAGCTTAGTGGTGCATCTCAAGACATATCTTCGGGAGCCTCTGAGCAAGCCTCTTCGGTAGAAGAAGTATCAGCATCGATGGAGCAAATGGCGTCAAATATTCAGCAAAATGCCGATAATGCAAAACAAACCGAAGATATAACTAATGCTGTTACCTCGCAAGTAGCAGCCGGAAGCGACATTGTATTATCATCAGTAGCATCAATGGAGAAGATTGCCGATAAAATATCAATAATTAGTGATATTGCATTTCAAACAAATATATTAGCATTAAATGCTGCCGTTGAAGCTGCCAGAGCAGGCGATTATGGGAAAGGCTTTGGTGTAGTTGCCTCGGAGGTAGGAAAACTTGCCGACAAGACAAAAGCTGCAGCTGCCGATATAAACGAGATAAGCAAAAATAGTGTTGAAATTGCCGGAAAAACTAAAGAGCTGATGGGTGAACTTGTGCCCAGTATTCAAAACTCATCAACACTTGTACAAGAAATATCTGCAGCCAGCAAAGAACAGCGTGATGCAGCTGAGCAGATAAATAATGCAATACAAATGCTAAACGACATATCGCAGCAAAACGC
>CAZGWS010000198.1:0-5779 GCA_964528805.1 uncultured Lentimicrobiaceae bacterium
TTAAGTTGGTGAAATTAATAGGTAGCATTACTATTTAAGCAGAACAACAATTGGATCCTTTTTGCGAATACCTAACAACGATGCTGCTTTCCCTTTGTTTATTGCAATTTCTAATACATCACCCGTGGTAAACAAAGCTACGAGTTCACCGTTGACAACATCGTCATACGAATCGTCTATGCTATTTATTTTGTATTTATTCGACCTAAAGGATATTTCAAATTTATGCCCTTTGGTAAATTTTTTAAAGTCGCTCTTTGAAATATTTGTTATTAAATTATGATAATTATCAATACTTATTATCATCCCTTTTAAGGTATTATTGTTTATCGGTGGGGCAAAAAGTATTTTAGTTAATATACTTTCTCTATGAGATCCTAACTCGTCAAGGTTGCCACCTTTGGCAAGATGTGCTGCAGCTTTTGCAAACCTGTCGCGACCCGAAAACGTATAAGTTGGCGACTCCATAGGTATCTCTAATGATATTATACTTTCCGGCTTGTCCTCAATTATCAACGAAAAAATACCATCATCGCTACCAATAAAATATTGCTTATTATAATAAACTACAGTATGAACGCTATTAATGGATTCCTCGGTGTTAATACCGATAATATGAACTGTACCATCAGGAAAATTTTTATAAACATTCCTCAAAATAAAAGCAGCTTCAGTCGAGTCAAAGGGCTGAACATTATGACTTATATCAACAATTTGTGCATTAGGGAAAGATTTGTATATCATTCCTTTAACCGCAGCTACATAATAATCTTTTATGCCCCAATCGCTAATTAAAGTTATCAATCCCATTGCACGTTAAACCATTAAAAATTGTAAAATAAATCAATGTCCAAAATTAAAAAATTTGCTTATTGGTTTAGAGTAATTTTTTAATATTTTTGGAAGTTAATCACACAATAACAAACATTTAGCTAAGCCTATGAGTGAAAGGGTTTTACAGATAGAATTGAGCAACCAATTAGAATTCTACGGCTCGGGAGATGTTCATTTAAACTTAATAAAATCACTATTCCCAAAATTAAAGATTATTGTTCGTGGCGATTTGGTAAAAATAATTGGCACTACCGATGAAATAATAACATTTGAAAAACGTTTTAACTTATTGTTGGTGCAGTTTGAAAAATTTGGGAAAATTACAGATGAAAATATTAAATCAATAATGTTGGATGACCAAAACTCAAAAAACATATCAGAAATAGTTAATGCTGATGTTTTGGTTTATGGAAGGCATGGTAAAATAATTAAAGCCCTGACAGTTAACCAAAAACGTATTGTTGAAAGTAGCAGGAAAAACGATTTGGTCTTTGCTATCGGACCGGCAGGTACCGGAAAAACATATACAGCTGTTGCACTGGCAGTAAAAGCCTTGAAGAATAAAGAAGTAAAAAAAATAATACTGGCTCGCCCTGCAATTGAAGCCGGAGAGAGTTTGGGGTTTCTACCCGGTGATATGAAAGAGAAGTTGGATCCTTACCTCCAACCTCTTTATGACGCACTTCGTGATATGCTGCCAACACAAAAGTTTTTATCGTACATCGAAGATGATACCATTGAAGTTGCACCATTGGCTTTTATGCGTGGCAGAACCCTAAGCAATGCTTTTGTAATACTTGATGAAGCACAAAATGCATCCGAAAGTCAAGTAAAGATGTTTTTAACAAGGATGGGCAAATCATCAAAATTTATTGTTACAGGCGATGTTACACAAATAGATCTGCCTAAGCAAAAAAAATCAGGACTTTTACAAGCACAGCAAATACTGAAAGGTATAAAGGGTGTTGACTTTGTATATTTGGATAGCGGCGATGTTGTAAGGCATAAGTTAGTTACAAGAATTATAGAGGCATACAGTAAAAATAAAATTAATTCGCATTAATATAAAAACTAATTCATGAGAACATGACAGAAGCAATAACAAAAACCGACTTTACTTTCCCCAACCAGCAAAGTCTGTATCACGGCAAAGTTCGTGATGTTTATAATATTAATAGTAACTTATTAGTGATGGTTGCCACCGACCGCATATCGGCATTTGACGTTGTGTTGCCCAAAGGAATACCATACAAAGGGCAGGTTCTTAACCAGATAGCCTCAAAGTTTTTAGATGCCACATCAGATATTGTTCCCAATTGGAAGTTGGCAACACCAGATCCTATGGTAACAGCAGGACATTTTTGCAAACCATTTCCTGTTGAGATGATTATAAGAGGCTACTTAACAGGAAGCTCATGGCGTACTTATAAAAAAGGGGCAAGAGAGATTTGTGGCGTTCCTGTAGCCAACGGACTAAAGGAACATCAGCGATTTCCTGAACCTATTATCACACCCACAACTAAAGCTGACGAAGGTCATGATGAAGATATCTCAAAAGAAGAAATTATTGCACAAAACCTTATAAGTGCTAAAGATTATGCCCAACTCGAAAATATTACAAGACAACTTTTTATGAGAGGTACAGAGATTGCTGCCGCCAAAGGTTTGATACTCGTAGATACGAAATATGAATTTGGAAAAATTGGTGATAGTATTTACTTAATTGACGAGATTCACACTCCGGATTCATCACGATATTTTTATGCCGATAAATATGAAGAACGTTTCGCAAACGGTGAACCACAAAAGCAACTTTCAAAAGAATTTGTACGCGAATGGCTAATGGAAAACGGATTTAGTGGAAAAAACGGCGAGCAAGTTCCTGAAATGACACAAGAAATTGTTGAAAACATCTCAAATAGGTATATCGAACTTTATGAGCAGGTTACAGGAGATAAGTTTGTAAAAGCAGATTCTGAAAAGGCACTTAGCAGAATAGAAAAAAACATAGCCAGTTATTTATTGAATACAAGATAGTTACCGCAACTAACTAAGCTATTCTCATTTACGTTGTTAATAAATAATTAAATAAAATATTTAAATTAAAATAATGCAAGCTCTTTTTTTCTAAATTTACAGTTTTAGTTTTTGCTATATATTCTATATTGGTTTATGTTAAAAATCATAAATAAAATCATCTTTTTTGTTGTGTTTGTTATCTTATTTAGCACGCATTATCAGGTATTTAGCCAAACAAATTGCGACGCCAATGACAATACAGATTTAGTTAACTTTTCGTCATTGAGTACCGTACAATCAGAGATCAAGGACTTGAGGGGGTGGGCGAAGCAAGATAACGGCACATGGCTTTCTGCCCATAATCGTATTCCGTTTACAGATGAGAAAACAAATAAGAGTAGAGGTGGTGAGCGCAAACTGGGACAGGATAATATAATTTCATTAGAACTGCGCAAGGTAATGATTGGGAATAAACAATTCAATGTAATGGTAAAAAAGTATTATGATGGAGAGTTTGAGTTCCCCGTTCTTCATGAAGACTGGCGAAGCTTTAAATCATTAGATTTTTATGTCTTCCCAAGCAGCAAACTCGCCAAAATACTACCAGATGAAATTCCTTTTAACAAACAATATGCTGTAAACTTAAATTTGTATGCGAGAGGAACAGTTAGAGATTATGACAACAAACAAGAAGATGATGAAATTGTAAGGGCAATACAAAAAGTTGAACGCTCTGAAATAGTGAATGATTGGAATATTATTTTTGCTGTTTTCCCTATTAAAAATGGAGATGATGAAGTTGTACGGTTTAAGCTTATAAAGTCATTTAATAAAAGCTTTTTGGCTAGTTATTATGATGCTCCATCAAACTGGGAGAATAATTTTGAGGTTACATTTTACGAAACAAATTTCTTCAGGTTTAAATCTTTCATTCGCGACGCACAGGAATATGTACTGCCTGTTACAGAAGATGTAAGTAACTTAACCCCAAAAAGTGCTTACGAAAATAATTATAACTGGGGTGTGTTAAAATACCAAATGGGTGATTGGCCTACGGCAATTGACTATTTCAATAAAGCACTAGATATCGACCCCGACACAAAGGATTTCTTAATATTCTCATTTAGAGGAAATGCCAGAAGTAAAATGCATCAGTATAGCGATGCAATTAGCGATTTTGACAGAGCTATCGACATTAAACCTGAAAATATTATGGATTATTCAAACTGGGTTAAAAATTATTTTAATCGAGGTGTTGCAAAATATTACCTGAATGATTTGACAGGTGCATGCAAAGACTGGAATAAAGCACTTGGTCTTGGTTTTGGGCAAGCTCATGATTTTATAACCAATTATTGCGAATAATAACAAAGGTAAAATTACATGCCCAAAAATAACTTTACTAAAATATTATTTACCCTTTTGTCAGTTATGATTATAATTGACGGAATAGCACAATCAGGCAAAACATCAAAAGCTTGCGTGTATAAAGATTGGCAATTTAATTACAATATTGGTTTTACACAGTTCTATGGCGACGTTAGCAGTAATACTTATTTTAAAAAGTTTTCTGGTGAAATAGCCTTTGCTTCCGGGTTTTCAGCTCGTAAATACCTTAGTCCTGTATTTGGACTTGGTGCAAATATATGGTACTCGGGCATTAAAAGTAAAAAAAACAAGCGAGCATCAGGTGTTCCAACAAACTTTACATTATCAGGAAAATATTTTGATGTTAATGTTAATCTGCTCATTGATTTTAGCAAATTATTTTGGGGTGAAAGTAGCAGAAAAACATCAATTAATGGAATTTTAGGCACTGGTTTTGCAACCTGGAATAGTACACTTTCTGATTCAACATCAGGAATGGTAATAGTTAGCGGTGATACTATTGGGTCAGGATATTATAAAAAAGCAGCTTTGGTTGTTCCGGTAGGTTTAGGAATAAATTATATGATAAATAATAATTGGGGATTAAATTTTGAAATGAAACTACGAACAATCATTAACGATGATGTTGACGTTTGGCGCGACGGGTTTAAATACGATCAGCTACTTTACACTTCAATTGGCGTATCATACTTTTTAAATAGAAAATCAAAAAACAAAATAAAACGGCTTCCTCGCCGAGAAGCTCCGGTTAAACCAGTTTCGCCATACGACTTTACCATGAACAACAATATAGATAATCAGGGTGTCTCAGGAGGCGTAGCCCCTGGAGTTATATTAATTGATGCTCCGGTTGAGAAGAAAATTAGTATGTCTTCCGGCATCATTTATCGTGTTCAGATATTTGCTACCCGTACTAAAATGCCTTCATATAATTATCTGCGAGAGAGATTTAATATTACTACAGATATTTATGAAAACTATCAGGATGGCATTTACAGATATTCTACAGGAAGTTTTAATACATATAACGAAGCCGTTAGCTACAGCCATATTATGAAAAGCAAAGGTATATCCGATGCATTTGTTGTAGCATATAAAAATGATATCCGCATAAGTATCACTCCTCAAATGAAAAATTAAATTTATATTATACTGCATAAAATAGTGGCTGCTACAATAAACTGATTTTGTAACAGCCATTAATTTATAATTAGTCCTACAATGATACTATCATTTTTACTAATCCTCCGGTAATCCAAATGTGTCAACCACAAAATCAATATCTTTATCGCCACGCCCACTTAGGTTTACCAAAATAGATTTATGCGGAAACTTTTTTGCCAACTTTGTTGCGTAAGCAACAGCATGTGCACTTTCGAGAGCCGGAATAATTCCTTCTAAACGGCTTAACTCGTAAAAAGCATCAATAGTTTCTCTATCGTTAATCTTGTCATACTTAACTTTTTTTAAGTCTTTTAACATGCTGTGCTCAGGACCAACACCCGGGTAGTCCAATCCGCTTGCAACTGAATAAACG
>CAZGWS010000199.1:0-5715 GCA_964528805.1 uncultured Lentimicrobiaceae bacterium
ATATATGTCGCAAGTTACACTATGCCCAGGTCCCGGCAGGTCTGGCCATATCAGGAGATGAATGGCTGAAGTTTGACCTGACTCCCGGAATCTTAAGTCAGTTTGAATACCTGATAATTCCGGAGAAGACTACAATATCAAACCATTTAGATAGCTTATTCAAGCCGTTTTCAAAAAAGAATAAGCTTATACGGTGGTCAGAGGGAATTGAGATCCGGTCATTGATAAATTCCCCTTTGAAAATTTTGAATGCTGAAAAGATCTGGGCTATCCCAAGAGTAAAAAACTCCGGCACAAGTGATACAGAAATCGTTATTCACCTGCTAAATCAGGATTATAACAATAAGAATAACAGAATGAATAAAAAAACAGATCTTAAATTATACATAAGTAACCGATTATTTGGCAAACAGGGATGTTCTTCTGTTTACTATTACGCTCCGGGTCAAAAAAGAATTAATCTTGAATTTGCCGATAATAGTGATGGTATCACTGTAAATATTCCCTATCTGGATATCTGGGGTGTTATAAAATTGGAATAATAAATATAGTTTTTAAAAATAAATTAAACCCATAAAAATGAAAGTAGAAAGAAGCATACAAAATCCAATTATTTTGCCAGACAATGTAAAAGCATCAAGAGATGATTTTGAAGTACATTATGTAATGAATTGCGGTGTTACCAGATTTGAAGGTGATGTATTGTTATTATTACGTGTTGCAGAAACACCAATTAACAATGACCCAAATGTAGTTCTGGCTCCTTATTTTAATGAAGAATCGGGAAAGGTTGAAGTGAAATCATTTGACAAAAACGACGAGCGCATCAAGTTTGACGACCCTCGTTTTATTGAAGCTCCATGGGATAGGATTCTTACCACAATATCCCATTTAAGAGTAGCTCGAAGCAAAGACGGTATTAACTTCGAAGTAGAAGAATCCCCAGCCATGTATCCTGCAAATAAATATGAAGAGTTTGGAATTGAAGACCCACGTATTACAAAACTAGGAGATACTTACTATATCAATTATAGTTCGTGTGCAAGCATTGGAGTAACTACCTGTTTGGCAACAACGAAAGATTTTAAAAACTTTGAGCGTAAAGGTGTAATCTTTACTCCAGACAACAAAGATGTTGCTATTTTTCCTGAAAAAATAAATGATAAATATGTGGCTCTTTGCCGTCCGGCTTCAGCAGAATACAAAAAAAGGGAAATATGGATTTCAGAATCTGTCGATCTTGTTGGCTGGGGAAACCACAAACAATTAGTATCTGTAAATGAAACAGACTGGGATAATGGAAGAATTGGATGTAGTGCCGTACCGTTTTTAACAGAAAAAGGTTGGGTAGAAATATATCATGCAGCAGATGAAAACGACCGTTATTGCTTGGGTGCATTGATAATGGATAAAGACGATCCAACAAAAATTCTTGCAAAATCTTCAAAACCAATTATGGAACCTACTGCTTCTTATGAGAAATGGGGGTTCTACGGTCCAGTTATTTTCTTATGTGGATGCTTAGTGGAAGATAATGTTGTAAAACTATATTACGGTGCTGCTGACACCTCTGTCTGTTATGCTGAAATTAAGTTAGATGACATATATTCTGAATTGAATTACTATTAACAGTTAGTATAAAAGTCGCCTAGTAATTGTTACGGGCGACTTTTATCTCTTAAAAAAAACTAAATCTTTAATCAAAACCCTATGTTGAGTATCAAGAATGAAATAAATCATTTCAAATCCTATCCACATAGTATGCGGTATTTGTTGTTTGCAAATTTACTGTATGCATTTGTATTACCTGTTATAGAACTGTTTGTTGGAGCATATATTGTTTCTCCACCTGATGGAGCAATTGAACTTACCTTTGCAGAGAAACAACAAAACATAAACTTCTATCTGTATTACCAATTTGCTGTTTATCTTGGCATTCCAATCTTTTTTGTAGTTAATGGTTTTTTATTACGAAAAATTAAAGTTGCCAAATTGTATTCATTCGGAGTCTTGCTTAGTGGTGTTTCAATGGCTTTGATGATGACTTTTGATAGTATTAGTAATACGGGAGTTATAATAGCCGGATTAATTATGGGTGCTTCTTATGGTTTTTATTGGGCAAACCGTGATCTTATGTCGTTAGATGTAACAAACGATAGCAATAGAAATTATTATTTTAGTATAGATACCATTTTTTATACAATTACCTGGATTTTTGTACCGGGTGTTGTAGGTTATATTATTGCCTTTGGCCCAGATAATCAACTGTACTCAGGTAAGAGTGCTTATATTGGGGTAACAATAATTGTTTTTTTATTAACAATTATTGCAACAGTAATTGTTAATAAAGGAAAATTTAATAATCCTAAAAGCGAAAAATTCATCTTCTTTAAGTTTGATAAGCTATGGAATAAAATGGTGCTGTTTTCAATTACTAAAGGTATATTACAAGGGGCTACCATGATTTTTCCAATCTTGTTAATACTTTCAATTATTGGAGGTGTAAATGTTTTAGGTGCAATTGTATCTGGTGGGCAAATTATAGCTGCTATAGTTTTGTATATTATTGGACGATATGCTAAACCTAAGCATCGCTTACTTATATATATTATTTCAATAGCTCTGTTTTCAATTGCAATTTTAATACATGGTTCAATGTACTCTGTATTAGGTGTAATAATATATAATGTCTTGCAATTTATGGCTAAACCACTTCATGATGTATCGTATTTTCCAACAGAATTTAAGATAATTGATATTGTAAGTGAAAAATCAAAAAGAAGCAAATATTCTTATATAGTAAACCATGAGTTTACTCTGCTATTTGGTAGAATTGGTGTTATCTTAATCTTTTTATTTATGGCATACAGAGTAAGTCCTGAATTTGCCTTAAGGTACGGACTAGTTGTTATAGCTATAATTATGATTCTATCAATTTTACTTGCTAAATCACTTATGGGCAACTCTAAAAAAGAATAATATGTCACTAAGAAATTTCATAATACTATTAAGTCTCATATTAGGTGCTATGTCAGGATGTAATATACATTCAGATAATCTTGTGCATTTTACGGCTTCAGACTCAACAGGAAAGAGTGTATCAAAGGAGTTCAACTCCTTACCTAAAGCTTTGAGTTTCTCAAGAGAGAAATCTGATTGGAGCAGTAAAATAATTAGCCTGAAAAAAGGTAACTATTTTATATCGAATACAATTAATCTAAATAATGAGGATAGTGGATTGAAAATAGAAGGCGAAAATAAAAATGATGTACACCTTTTTGGAGGGCGTAAAATTACGAATTGGAAAAAAGGCAATAGTAATTTTTGGATTGCCTCACTTCCGAAAGTTAAAAGTGGCGAATGGTTTTTTCGCTCATTAATGATTAACGGGAAATATGTTGAACGGTCGCGCTACCCAGAAAATGGATATTTTAAACACGAGTCAGTTTTCAATGGGCGCTGGATGAGTACTGTAAAAGGCGGTTGGGAAGTTGCTCCAACAGAAGCTGAATTAACTCAAATGAAATTTAATGAAAATGATATTAAAGAAGATTTTGATATTAATAGTGCTGAATTAACCGTTTTTCACGAATGGGATGAGACTTTGGTAGGAATTAAATCCATCGATTTTGAAAATCATGTTTTAACGACATCCATAAAAACAGGTCATCCTTTCGGTGCTTTTAGTGCAAATAAGTATGTCATTTGGAATACGCTTAAAGGAATGACTAAACCCGGACAGTGGTATTTAAATAAAGAAAAAGGGGAGCTGGTTTATTGGCCGTTGCCAAATGACGATATGGAAACCATTGAAGTTGTTGCCCCTGTTCTTGATAATGTATTTAAAATTGAAGATGCTAAGAATATTACAATTCGCAACCTGTCAATTCATTCTGCTAACACACCAATGAAAATTGGCAGTTTTGCGGCTAAATTGTTTGACGGTGCGGTTTCTCTCAATAACAGTCAGTCGTGTACTTTCGAAAACTTAAATGTATCTGCTGTAACAGGTTGGGGATTAAAATTGTTTGGGGAAGAGATTACTGTAAAAAACTGCAATATACATAATGTGGGAGCCGGAGGTATTTATGTTATTGGAAATAATGCTGTTATCGAAAATAATCTTATTCATGATGTCGGGAATATATATTACAGCGCCATTGCTCTTTATGTTGGAGTAACAGACCCAAATGCAAAAGATGAATGGGAGTATGGAAAAAATAAGACCAACGCACTGATTTCTCATAACGAGATTAAAAATGCTCCATACGTTGGGATTGGAATTGGTGGGCGAAATCACACAATTGAATACAATAAAATATCGAATGTAATGCAAAAATTAGCTGATGGTTCAGGAATTTATGCTACATTTTGTAAAAACCTTTTAATGTATGGAAACTATATAAGCGACCTTCCCATTGATAAACAAAGAAGTATTTCTGCTTATTATTTAGATGAATTATGTGATAGTTCAACCGTTGCAAATAATATCTCATATAAAATTTCAACGCCATTGCATTGTCATATGACAAATGATAATACTATTAAAAATAATTATTTTATAGCCGAACGTCCGATCAAAATAACCCTGCCAAAATGTAAGCGTATTAGTTTTGAAAATAACATTTTTATTTCAGATGTTTCTGTTCGTTTTGTACACAAAAATGGTATTGCTCACCTAAATGGAAATTTATTTGATGTGCCGGAGGATCAGATATTCGAGAGTGAAAATTCTCAGGATGAGGAACTTATTAAGTTGTCTTTAAATAGAAGTAATAGAATTTCGAAATCAATGGTGGAAATTAATGATTCAAAAGCAGTATTAAAAAAAGAATCGCCTGCATGGTCAATGGGAATAAAGCCCTTAGATAGCCTACAAGTTGGACTGGTAAAAAAAAATAATATGCTATTCAGAGAATAGTAAAAAAGTAAATTATTAAAACTTATTACAGAACTTTAAATAAAAAGCAAACAAATGAAAAAAATATTGATTGTATTTATAATAGGATTTTTCGTATTTCAACTAAATGGACAAAACTTACCCCAACTAAAGGTATCTGATAACCAAAGATATATAACAACAGTAGATAATGAACCTTTTTTCTGGTTAGGAGGAACAGCATGGGAATTAATTCATCGTTTAACCAAAGAAGAAATTGATTTATATTTAACCGATAGAGCTAAGAAAGGATTTACGGTTATTCAGACAGTAATTTTAGCAGAAAGGGATGGATTAAATACTCCAAATGCCTATGGACATAAACCTTTGATAGGTAATAATCCGGAAAAGTTGAATGAAAAATATTTTGAATTAGTAGATTATGTAATAGATAAATCGGAGCAATTGGGATTATATGTTGGTCTTTTGCCAACCTGGGGAGACAAATTTAATAAAGGTTCGGGAGTTGGTCCTGAAATTTTTGATGCACAGAATGCCGAAATTTATGGTGAGTTAGTTGCTAAACGATACCTTTCAAAAAGTAATATTATATGGGTATTAGGAGGAGACAGATTGATTGAGAATGATAAGCATTCAGAAATTATTCGAGCCATGGCAAAAGGGATAAGAAGTTTAGATTCAACTCATCTAATTACTTTTCATCCAGCAGGTGGAAATAATGCTATAGATTTTTTCAATGAAAATTGGTTAGATATAGATATGTTTCAAAGTGGACACAGCAGAGTTGGGAGAGAATACCCATATGTTATAAAAAG